>JAGOWQ010000011.1 GCA_018060185.1 Leptotrichiaceae bacterium
TGCCATTCACGTCTAGTAAATTAGATGATCCTAGAGTAAATTTGTATTTCGAAGATGGGTTAAAATTTGTGAGATCTAAAAAAAATGAATATGATTTAATTTTAGTTGATTCTACAGATCCTTTTGGGCCTGGAGAAGATTTATTTACAAGGGAATTCTATGGAAACTGTTTTAATGCTTTAAAAGATGATGGGATTTTAGTAAATCAGCATGAAAGTCCTTATTATAAAGCAGATGCCGAGGCAACAGAAAGAGCTCACAAACAATTGGAAGCAGTTTTTCCATTTGCTACTGTTTATCAACTTCACATTCCAACTTATCCTTCAGGCCATTGGTTATTTGGGTTTGCTTCTAAAAAATATAATCCAATAAAGGACTTAAAAGATGAAGAGTGGAACAAATTAGGAATAAAAACAAAATACTATAATACAGAATTACACAAGGGAGCTTTCGCTTTACCAAATTACGTAAAAGAGTTAATAGATAAAAAATAATATTTAAAATATTAAATTGAGAGGAGAAATAAAATGGTTTCATTTTTTTATAATTTATCACCAATAATTCAGGCATTAATAGGCACATTATTTACTTGGGGGTTAACAGCCTTAGGAGCATCGTTGGTTTTTTTCTTTAAAACTATAAATAAAAAAATGTTAAATGCAATGTTAGGATTTGCTGCAGGAGTAATGGTTGCAGCAAGTTTTTGGTCTTTACTTAATCCAGCAATAATTTTATCAGAAGAGTTAGGGCATATTTCTTGGATTACGGTGAGTATTGGATTTTTATCAGGAGGTTTTTTTCTATTTTTAATAGATAAATTACTTCCTCATTTGCATTTAGGACTTAAAACTGATAATGCAGAAGGAATAAAAACAAGTTGGCAAAGGAGTCTTTTATTAGTTCTTTCTATCACTTTACATAATATTCCAGAAGGTCTTGCAGTTGGAGTTGCTTTTGGAGCAGCCGCATTTGGAATACCAGGAGCGAGTGTAGCAAGTGCAGTAGCTCTTGCTATAGGAATTGGACTTCAAAATTTTCCTGAAGGAGCAGCTGTATCGATACCTTTAAGAAGAGAAGGATTTACTAGAAAAAAAGCTTTTTTTTATGGGCAAGCGTCAGGAATAGTAGAGCCTATTGCAGGAGTTTTAGGTGTAATAGCAGTGGTGAGTATGAGGAATTTTTTACCTTTTGCATTAGCTTTTGCAGCAGGAGCAATGATATTTGTTGTGGTTGAAGAACTTATTCCAGAGGCGCAATTAAATGAAGGAGAAAATGGTATTAATAAATCAGCAGACATAGCTACAATAGGCTTTATGATTGGATTTGCAATCATGATGATTTTAGATGTAGCATTGGGATAGTATTTAAGATTTTAATAAGGAGAATAAAACAATTGAAGAATAAAAATATACATACATTCATTGGATGCGACAATGAATATGAAGAGAGTAAAATTGTTATTTTTGGAGCACCTTTTGATAGTACAACATCGTTTAGACCAGGAACAAGATTTGCTTCATCGGCAATGAGAAATGAAAGTTTTGGAATAGAGACATACAGTCCATATCAAAATAAAGATTTAGAAGATATAAATGTTTTTGATTTGGGAGATTTGGAACTTTCTTTTGGAAATTCAGAAATAGCATTAAAAAAAATAGAGGACATAGCACAGGAAATTTCAGAAGACAATAAAATACCTTTGATGATAGGAGGAGAACATTCTGTAACACTTGGCAGTGTAAGGGCAATGGCAAAAAAATATCCTGATTTACATATTATCCAATTTGATGCCCATACAGATTTAAGAGAAGAGTATTTAGAGCAGGTTTATTCTCACGCTTCTGTAATAAGAAGATGTTGGGATATACTAGGGGATAATAAAATATTTCAATTTGGAATAAGAAGTGGAGAAAGGGCAGAGTGGGAATTTGCTAAAAAACATGTTCATACTACAAAATTTAATTTTGAAGGATTGGATAGTGTAGTAGAGAGTCTAAAAGATAAGCCTATATATTTGACTATTGATCTAGATGTACTTGATCCTTCTGAATTTCCAGGGACTGGGACTCCTGAAGCAGGTGGAGTTAGTTTTGTTGATCTTCATAATGCAATAGAAAAAGTATCAAAATTGAATATAGTTGGGATTGATATTAATGAACTTTCTCCCGTTTATGATCAATCAGGTCAATCAACAGCTTTAGCATGTAAACTTTTAAGAGAAATACTACTTTTCATTTATAAATAATAAAAAAAATTAATTAGAATTGATTTGAATATCATTTTCTAAGATAAAAAGTAAAAGATTATAATTAATTATAAATAAATATAAAATAATAAAAAATATTTAAATTGAAGGAGGAAGATTAAATGGGTAAAAAAGCTTTAATTATAGGTGCAGGAGGGGTATCAAATGTAACTTGCCATAAATGTGCACAAAATTCATCTGTTTTTAGTTCGATTATGATAGCAAGTAGAACAAAATCTAAATGTGATGCAATAAAGGAAACAATAGAAAAAAGTAAATATGCTGGAAAAATAGAAATAAAAACTGAAAAAGTTGATGCTGATAATACATCTGAATTGATAGAATTAATAAATGAATATAAACCAGATATAGTAATAAATTTAGCGTTACCTTACCAAGATTTGACTATAATGGATGCTTGTTTAGAAACGAAAACAGATTATATAGATACAGCAAATTATGAACCAGTTGATACAGCAAAATTCGAATATAAATGGCAATGGGAGTATAAGGAAAAATTTGAAAAAGCAGGAATTACAGCTATTTTAGGATGCGGATTTGATCCAGGAGTAACAGGAGTGTTCTCTGCTTATGCTCAAAAACACTATTTTGATGAAATAAATTATATTGATATATTAGATGCTAATGCTGGAGATCACGGGTATCCTTTTGCAACAAATTTTAATCCTGAAATAAACATAAGAGAGGTAACTGCTAACGGGAGCTATTGGGAAAATGGAAAATGGATTGAAACAAAGCCCATGGAAATAAAAAGAGTCTATAATTTTCCTCAAATAGGAGAAAAGGATATGTATTTACTTCACCATGAAGAATTAGAATCTCTTGCTTTAAATATAAAAGGAATTAAAAGAATAAGATTTTTTATGACATTCGGGCAAAGTTATTTAACACATTTAAAAGTGTTAGAAAATATAGGTATGACTTCAATATCACCGATAGAATTTGAAGGACATGAAATAGTTCCACTCAAATTTTTAAAGGCTGTATTACCAGACCCAGCTTCATTAGGATCTAGAACAAAAGGAAAAACAAATATAGGAAATATTTTTATAGGAAAAAAAGACGGAAAAGATATAACTTATTATATTTATAATGTGTGTGACCATGAGGAGTGTTATAAAGAAGTTAGCTCACAAGCAATTTCGTATACAACTGGAATTCCTGCAATGATAGGGGCATCTATGGTTCTTACAGGAGAATGGAAAAAACCAGGAGTTTATAATGTTGAAGAGATGGATCCAGATAAATTTATGGATGAGTTAAACAAATTTGGGCTTCCGTGGACAGAAGACTTTAATCCTAAATTAGTAGATTAATTATAAATTAGAAAGGAGATGTATGATAAAATGTATGAAATTGTCATACAAATTTAATGATAGTAGAACATTTTATAAGGGCAATAGTACCACATATAACAAGTTTTTTGGAATTAATAGGGATAACTATAGTTGTAATAGGGGCATTAAAAGCAGCGTATGAATTAATAAAATCAAAATTTGATATAAATGGTTCAAAGATGCAGATGAATTTTGCAAAAGCTCTAGCATTCAGTTTAGAATTTAAATTAGCATCTGAGCTTTTAAAAACTCTAATAATAAGAACATGGAATGAGGTTTTAATACTTTCTGTTGTTGTTATTTTGAGAGTTATTATGACTCTTATTATTCAATGGGAGATAAAAAATGAAGAGCTAAAAGAAGAGAAAAAAGAAGAAATTCATTATGATATTTAATGGAGGTAAAATTGGCAAAAAATAAAGATATAGATATGGATATAAGTAATCTTGTTACACCAGCATTTATTCTGGATGAAAGGTTATTAAAAAAAAATTTAAAAATATTAAAAGACGTAATAAACAGAACTAGTTGTAAAATATTGTTAGCACAAAAGGGTTTTTCAATGTTCTATTTTTATCCTTTAATAGGGAAATATTTACATGGAACAACAGCAAGTTCATTATTTGAGGCAAAACTTGGATATGAGAAAATGGGAGGAGAAACCCATATATTTAATCCTTCTTTTAGAGATGATGAAATAGACGAAATATTAGAAATTTCTGATCATATAGTTTTTAATTCTTTTAGACAATGGAATAAATTTAAAAATAAAGTCGAAAATAAAGAAAAAGAAAGAAATAAAAAAATTAGTTGTGGGATTAGAGTAAATCCTGAATTTTCTGAAGTTGAAACAGAAATTTATAATCCTACAGGTAGATTTTCAAGATTTGGAGTTACAATTGCAAACTTTAAAGAAGAAGAGCTAGATGGAATAGAAGGATTACATTTTCATGCTCTATGTGAACAGAACTCAGACGCTTTGGAAAATGTTTTGAAAGTATTTGAACAAAAATTTGGGAAATATTTATATAATATGAAATGGGTAAATTTTGGTGGAGGTCATCATATAACAAGAGAAGATTATGATATAGAAAAACTTGTGAAATGTATAAATCATATAAAAGAAAAATACAATGTTCAAGTTTATTTAGAGCCAGGAGAAGCAGTAGCATTAAATACATGTTTTTTAATTTCAGAAGTGTTAGATATAACAGAAAATGAAATTGAAATACTTTTAATAGATACTTCAGCCTCGTGTCATATGCCTGACGTTATTGAAATGCCGTATAGACCTTTTATATTTGGCTCAGGATTGCCTAATGAGAAAAAGTATACATATAGATTAGGAGGGCCTACTTGCCTTGCAGGCGATATAATTGGAGATTATTCATTTGACAAACCTATAAATGTAGGTGACAAATTAATTTTTACTGATATGGGGCATTACAGTATGGTAAAAACAAATACATTTAATGGGATAAATTTACCATCAATAGTAGCTTATACTGAAAAAGATGGCTTGAAAGTAATAAGAAGCTTCGGATATGATGATTTTAAGAATAGATTGTCATAAAATTATACTATTTAAAATTTGAATTATTTTTTAAAGTAAATAAAAATAAAAAATTTGTATATGAATTCAAAAGGGGGATTTGATATGGAGTATATGAAAAAAGAGGTGGAAATAAAGGAAAAAATTTATAATATTGAAGAAAAATTAGAAGTAAATAAACTGAAAGAATATATCATAAAATATCTTATAAAAAATAAGCTTGCAAACTTGGATAAAAACTGTCATGAAAGGATAGAAGAATACAGTATATTTCCTTTAGATTTAAAAAAAATAAAATTTTTAGTTTTTCCTTTAAAAATAAGTGATTATGATGAGAAAGTTATTATATTTAGAAATAGAGAAAGATTTGTAAAAGGAAAAATAAATATTGACAGTAAAGATTATTTTTTTGATTCTCATTTATGTTTTGTAATATTATATTCTTCAGAGAAAAAAATTAATTTTTTATTTGAAGAATTAATTGATAAAATCATTGAAAAAATAGAAGAATATTGTAAATTATAATGTGTAGTTTATATTATTAAAAATTGAAAAGTTAAATGAAAGAATGTAAGTTAATAGATTAAGATATTAAAAAAATTGATTTTAATGGTCAAAATAAGACTTTAATAAAAATTCATTTAACTTTTTAGTAAAAAAATAAAAAAATAGTTGACATTTTTTTTGAAATAATGTAAAATAGATTTTGTCAGTGAAATTTATAAGTTAAGTAAAACAAATGTTTTTTGATTTATAAAAGTATATAGACAATAAAAGAAAATATCATAATTTATGCGGGAGTAGCTCAGTTGGTAGAGCGTCAGCCTTCCAAGCTGAATGTCGCGAGTTCGACCCTCGTCTCCCGCTCCAATTTATGAGCCATTAGCTCAGTCGGTAGAGCACATGACTTTTAATCATGGTGTCACTGGTTCGATTCCAGTATGGCTCACCATTAAAATACTACAAATGAATATTGTTGGTGTGTGCCTGTAGCTCAGTTGGATAGAGCAACGGCCTTCTAAGCCGTGGGCCAGGAGTTCGAATCTCTTCAGGCACGCCATAATTAAGGATCCATAGCTCAGTTGGTTAGAGCACTCGGCTCATAACCGAGCGGTCGCTGGTTCAAGTCCAGCTGGATCCACCATGATATGCGGCTTTCGTTTAGTGGTTAGGACTCCGGGTTTTCATCCCGGCAACAGGGGTTCGATTCCCCTAAGCCGTACCATAATGTTACCATACATGATATGGTTTTTTTTTGAGAAAAATACAACTTAAAATGTGGGTGGATGTCCGAATGGCTAAGGGACCGGTCTTGAAAACCGGCGAAATCGCAAGATGTCTGGGTTCGAATCCCAGTTCACCCGCCATTATTTAAGCCCAGATAGCTCAGTCGGTAGAGCAAGGGACTGAAAATCCCTGTGTCCGTGGTTCGATTCCGCGTCTGGGCACCATTTAATCAACATTAAATTTCAAAAAATATAGATTATATTGAAAGGCTTATCTTTACTGATAAGTCTTTTATTTTTAAAATCCTAATTTCTTTGATTAACATATTAAAACTTCATTTAATTCCTTTGTATCTTCTTAATTAAAATTTCTTACCACTGACTTTAATCTTTCATTTATTGTTTTTTTCATTACTTGTTATTTTTTTAATATAATCAATTTATTATTAATTTTAATACTTGTAAAAATAAGTTATTAGCGGATATAATACTGATTATAGTAAATATCAATTTATTTGTTGATAAATCAAATAATCTTATTAATAAAATAGTTTACACAATAGTAAATAGATTAATGAAACTAAATCAAATTAGTTTAGAAAGACATTCGAGTAAGATTAGATATAGAGACATAATTAGGTAACGGCAATAGATTAGCATAGTGAAAAAAGGTTATTAAAAATAAATAGTTAAACATGTAACGGAATGGAATTTTCGAATTAGTAGAGAGAAAAAGAAACTAAAGTTGAAAGAATTATCATAAATTATAAAGGGATAGACATATTCAACTCGGCAGAATAGGGAAATGGAATAGAAGTCACAGACTTGATAGTAGATATTATGAAAATAAAGAATCATAAATGTATAAAATGATGGCAAAATATTTATAAATAATTAGAAAATTTTATTTATATTTTTTAATTATTAAGATCTTCCTTAAATATTATTATCTTTATTAAAAAATGATATTTCTTATGTTCAATAGAAATATCATTTTTATTATTAATTAATTAGATTTATTATAATTCAAATATAAAAACGGATATGCAAAAACATTTTCAGGTACAATTTGTAATCCATCTGGTGCATATATAGTCCATTCTGTTAATTTATTATAATCAAATATAAATGGTTGTCCAGCTTTCATTGATTTTATATAATATGGTTCATTTATTAGAATACCTGTTATATCATTTCCTTCAATTTTGGTTACTTCAAACCATAAATGTTCTTTATCTTCATCATTTACGGATTCATCAACTAAACATCCGACTTTCACTAAAAACTCCCACTTCTCATCTTCAGTATATTTGTCATTATATATCATTTTAAAATATTCGTATGTTTCTACTGATTTTTCTGACATTCTTTGTGTCTCTTTTGATGATATCCAGAAAATTGGGTTATCTGACAAATTTTCTATTATAGAATTTACAAAATTATAATTATTACTTTCATCTAGTATAAATATTGCTGATCTACCTCTTAAATGTTGATCGTCTCTATCTTCGTATCCTCCGATAATTGATTGTTTATTTGCTAATCTTAAAGCTAATGGTATCGAAGCAGCAGCGTCTATCAATACAATCTTTATATCTTCATTAACATAAAATGGAATATTATTAACTGCTAACTCTTTATTATCTATTAAATATTTTATTAACATAGTAAACATTGAGTATTGTTTTCTAGGATCTTCTACAGCATATAGTATATCTAAATCCATTATGCCTAACCTATTAAATCCATGTGAATGTAACCACACTTCTTCATGCCCATCATGTACTGAATCTGTTTTATACATATTATCTGGTGATGGTGGTATATCACTCATTGCCGATGATTTTAACCATTCTCCAGAAAATACTTGTGATCCTGTTATATCTTCTAATAGATAACTTTCTCCACCTAATGCATATAATAATTTTAATTGAAAATGAAAATCTAAAATCGCATCATCCCCGTATATAATACTAGTTATTATTGCATACTTAGAATTTTGTGCTCCGTCTAATTCATTCGGAAGCAATAATCTATTATTATATTCACGAAATATATCCAATTCTGACAAATCTTCTATATAGTTATCTTTTATAACTATTCTTTCATACAATTGGCCTTTATATTTAACATCCATTACCATAAATGCGTCTCGACACTCCCTAGTTCTATTCCTTCTATTGACGATGCTCTTTCTATTATACTTTCTTTTGTTAACATTCTTTCGTTATTTTTTGCAAATGTTACCATAACCGAATCTCTTTCAACTTCTTCAGTATCCTTGTATTCATCTCCCTCAAATTCATCATCAAACTCATTTTCATCGAAATCATCTAATTTTTTCTTTTTAAATACATTGAATAATCCCATCTCTGTTTTCCTCCTTAATTTGTAATTATAAATTTATCAATTTCAAAATTTTTACGTCTTTATAAACGGTATAGATTTAATCTTTAATGATGTAATTTGATGTGATTCATCTAAATACATTCTTATTAAGAAATCATTTCCTTTTTTTATACATCTAATAAATATAGTGATGAAATTAATATGCATAAAATTATATTCAAACCTATATAGAATTCTATTAAATTTAAATTATATATAAATTTTAATTCTAAATACAAGTAAGAATATCAAATAGAAAATTAGTAAACAATTATTGTAAAATATATCTATTTTATCTTTTTTATTTATCGTGTTTTTTTGTCATGTATATGTTATTTCATATAGTGTTCTATAATTTTTGATAAAATTTTAAAATGGTAATACTTCCCCGTCATTAGGAATAAAAATTCTATTTGTATCTAAATTTTTAATTTCTACAAATGTTCTTAATTCTTTTCTAGTTAATGTTCCGTGATTTACAGTATCCATATGAACTGCTATTAATTTAGTATTAGGTGCGAAATGATACATTCTTTCTACATCTAGTTTTCCCATTATTATAGACTTGTCATCAAATGGAGATTCTTGTGCAAACTGTGCATCTCCAGTATTCATAATAATAATATCAGGTTTTTGTGTTTTTACCACATCTTCAACTTCTTTTCGCCAAATTGTATCTCCAATTAAATAAATAGTACTATAATTCTTTGATTTAAATACAACTCCCATAGCTTCACCTGCTTTTTTTGCTATCTCTGGAATTTTATACATATCATCTGTTCCGTGTTGTCCAGTGGTTTTGATCATAGTAATATTTCCAAATTTTGTATTTTCTCCAAGTATTTTTACATTTTTAAATCCTTGTGAACTGATGAGCTTTTTATCGGATTCATTCTGTACAAAAATTAGTATATTTTTATTTATTTCTTTTTGTGCGTATTCATCCCAATGATCATCGTGTGTATGAGTCACAATTACGGCATCGATATCCTTCATAATCTCTTTTATTGACATTGGCAGACTAATTAATGGATTTCTTTCCTTAGAATTATAAGTTCCTTCAAATCCTGAATATATTCCTTTTGGAGCAAAAAACGGGTCAATTAAGATTTTTTTACCCCCATAATTTAATATTCCAGTTGCATTTCTAATATGAGTATACTCTACTTTATTAAAAGAATTACCATTTGAAAATGATAAAACTCCAACTAATGATACTACTACTAATAATAATTTTTTCATTTGCTTAGTTTCCTTTCTTGATTTTATTCTATATAGAATAATACTATATAGAACTATTTTTGTCAATAATATTATTTAATAATTTTAGAGTAAAATTAAGAAAAATAGTTAATGAATATGAAAATAATAATAAATATTTATAAGTTATGGTTTTATAAAAAGTAGGTACGAGATTATCGAATACTGTTTTTAAAAGTATTATAATAGTTATTTTTGTATCAACTTTTTTTCATTCCAAAGAAACAAGGTTAACTTGAAATTTGGGAATAGATGCATATTTTTGGTTTTTAATTTCATTAATATTCTCAATGTTTTTGGCTGTATCATTTTGCATGATAATGTATATAATGATTTTTTATACTATATCTCCTTTAGGCATAAAAACTATAATGTCTTCAATAATAGAATATTTTAATTCACAGTTAGAGCAGTGAATATGAGTTGATTAGATATATTTTAAGTCACACAATATTAATGGTAAAAAATAAAAAAAAGTAGTTGACATTTTTTATAAAATAATGTAGAATAACTTCTGTCAATATGGTTTACTTATGCCTTGGTGGCGGAATGGGTAGACGCACAGGACTTAAAATCCTGTGGTAATTTTTACCGTGCCGGTTCGACCCCGGCCCGAGGCACCATTTAGACAATAAAAGAAAATATCATAATTTATGCGGGAGTAGCTCAGTTGGTAGAGCGTCAGCCTTCCAAGCTGAATGTCGCGAGTTCGACCCTCGTCTCCCGCTCCAATTTATGAGCCATTAGCTCAGTCGGTAGAGCACATGACTTTTAATCATGGTGTCACTGGTTCGATTCCAGTATGGCTCACCATTAAAATACTACAAATGAATATTGTTGGTGTGTGCCTGTAGCTCAGTTGGATAGAGCAACGGCCTTCTAAGCCGTGGGCCAGGAGTTCGAATCTCTTCAGGCACGCCATAATTAAGGATCCATAGCTCAGTTGGTTAGAGCACTCGGCTCATAACCGAGCGGTCGCTGGTTCAAGTCCAGCTGGATCCACCATGATATGCGGCTTTCGTTTAGTGGTTAGGACTCCGGGTTTTCATCCCGGCAACAGGGGTTCGATTCCCCTAAGCCGTACCATAATGTTACCATATACTATATGGTATTTTTTTAATTTATCATAAAGATATTTTATAGATTCAGTATATTTTTTATTTAAGATGGAGTTATTTTTGTATAGTTAGGATAAGTATTTTTAAAAATTTGTACATAAAAACTTGACAAATGAAAAAAATGAGGTATATTATTAATGTAAGGCGTTTAATGACTTATATCTATTTAAAATAAACAGGAGGTATCAAGATGAAAAAATTAGGAACAGTAGGAATAATTATTGGAATTACTATATTTAATCTTTTTGTAAAAACAAAAAATAATATAATATATTCTAAAGACAATAGAACTTCAAAGAGAATATTAGTTGTTTATCACTCTGAAACAGGAGCAACAGAGAAAGTAGCTAAAATGATTCAACAAAAATTAGGAGCAGATATACTTAAAATTGAGCCAGTAGTTGCATATGATACTAAAAATCTTAGTGCTTTGAAAAGTTTAGTTACAAAACAACAAAGAGAAAAAACAAAAGTTGCTATAAAATCACCGAATAAAAGTGTTTCAAATTATGATGTTATACTAATAGGAACGCCAGCATGGTTTTCAAAAGTAAGCCCTCCAATGGAATCTTATATAGAAAGTCAAAATTTTTCAAATAAAACAGTTGCTATGTTTACCACATATGATGGAGTTTACGGAAATGTTTTAATGGATTTTGAGAAAAATGTAAAAGCAAAAGAAGTAAAAAAAGGAATGGCATTTAGTGGAAGTCAGATTAGAAATGGAATAGATAAAGATTTAAATACTTGGTTGAATAATATAAAATAGAAGATTAAATTCAAAAAGTATCAAAAAATTAAAACAGAAAATAAATACTTTGAACAGTTTAAGTTTGAAGTATTTTTTTATTGATATAATTATTGGAATTGAATAGTTAAAATGATATAATATAATAAAAAAATGGAGATGAAATGGTAAAAATAAGTGCGGAAACAGTAACAAAATTCAGAAATATGAAAATAATTCAAAGGAATGATTACCAAAATTTCACATTGGATTCTGTGTTGTTAGGAGATTTTGTTAAAATAAATAGAAAAATAAAAAGAATTCTCGATATTGGAACTGGCTGTGGAATTTTACCTATTATTTTATATGAAAAGTCAAAATCAAATATTATTGGTGTAGAAATACAAAAAGTTATGAGTGAAATAGCAAAAAAAAATATTGAAAATAATAATTTATCAGATAGAATAGAAATTACTCATAAAGATATTAAAGAATATAAAAATATTTTTAAAAAAGATGAATTTGATTCTATAGTTACAAATCCTCCTTATTTTGAATTTAAAGGGGATATAGATCAAATAAATAATTTAGAACAAATAGCTAAGGCAAGACATAATATTGATATAACGATAGAAGAAATAATTAAAATTTCAAGTTACTTATTAAAAAATAAAGGATATTTTTCAATGGTATTTAGAAGCGAGAGATTAGTTGAAATTTTAACATTAATGAAAGAATACAAATTAATTCCAAAAAGAATGAAAAATGTTTACACTAAAAGAGATGAAAATGCTAAAATTTGCCTTGTAGAAGGGATAAAAGACGCAAAAGATGGATTTGAAATAGAAAGTCCGATTTACATATATGATGAAAATAATGAAAAAAGTGAATATGTAAAAAAATTATATGAAAATATTATTTAAAAATGAATAAAAAAGTTGAAAAAAGTATTAAAATATAGTAGAATATTAGACGTTGCGAGTGTGGTGGAATGGTAGACACGCCATCTTGAGGGGGTGGTGGACGAAGTCCGTATGGGTTCAAATCCCATTACTCGCACCATTTTTAAAAATTCTGATATTATAAGTATTATAAATAATTTAAAATAGGTTCAAAAAATCTATTTTATATGATAGTTTGTTTGTTAAATAAGAAGTACGTAGTTTTTTTATTTCAATTGAATCTAAATAATTTAATTTATTTCATCATTTAAATGTAAATAATAATTACTATTTAAGTGTATTGACAAAAACTATTATATGTGGTACAAATAAAATATAGAAAGAATGCATTAATTTCGTACTTTTTCTATTTACATAAAAATTTACTACTTAATTATATTGAAGATTTTAGCTAGTGAGATGAGAGCTCTAAGATATTAAGAAATTAGAAAACGGAGTACCCTGACATTAGAGATGATATTATAGAGTTAGAAAAAATTGTGAATTGAGGTGAAATTTATGAAAAAGATATTGTTAGTACTTACATTAACTGTAGTTGTTTCTGCAGGTGCGTTTGCTAGAGGGCATCATGGTGGTTCTACACATACGCACACAAATATTTGTGGTCATATAAGAAGTTATTAGTTTTAAAAGAATTACTAAAAAGTTTTAACTTTTATTACTTTTAAACAAAACTTATTAATTCCATTTTTCTACTAAAAAAGAGCCAAAGGCTCTTTTTTAGTTTTATTGTGAGAATTTATTTTATTATAATTTATAAAATGAAGTTAATTTTATTCCATTTTTATGTATCATATATTCTAGAAATATATATAAACACCCAGTATCAGCTCTATAAGGCTCAAATATCAAACTTTAAAGGAATTACTCTTTTTTATTGGCTTACAAAAATAGCTATCGTAAGAACTAATTCCTTGTAAACAAACTTCTTTTTCTTTACTAACATGTATATTATCAAGATTATTTATTCAAAAAATTGCTTGAATTCATTCTCATTATGAATAGTACCTACAAAAATGTTTATAATTTTATTATTTTCATCTATAAGTATATTAGTTGGAACAGATTCTAATCGTGTTCCGTTTATAAAAACATTATTATAATCATAATAAATAGGGAAAGTGAATCCATTTTCTTTTACATAATTTGAAACTTTTTCTTTGGAAGAGCCTCGTTCAATAAAAACAACGGCAAAGTTATATTTATTTTTATTTTTTTTATAAAAATCTTCAAGTACTGGCAATTCTTCTTGGCAATTTGGACACCATTCAGCTGCGGCAATAATGAGTGTTTTTTTATTTTTGTTAAATACTTTTTTACTAAGTATCTTTCTACCATCTAGTTTTTGAAGAGTAAAATCGGGGAATACATTTCCTGGTTTTACTTCTACATTAAAAGAATTAGTCACTAAACTTTCACTAAAAACTGGAAAACTTAAAACAAATCCTAAAATTATAACAGAGGTTAAAATTAAAATTTTTTTCATTTTTTTATCCTTTATATTTTGTATTTTTTAGAAATTTCATATTGCATATTATATAAGAGACCCCCCCTCCCAGTATTATTCCTCCTAAGATGTCTGTTAGGTAATGAACTCCTAGGTATATTCTTGAGAATGATATTAAAAAAGCTACTATGAAAATAGGCCATTTATACCTTAAATTTAAAAAATAGAATACACCAAATACTGCAAAAGATGATGAAACATGTCCTGATGGAAACGAGTATGAACTAGGAGGAGGGATTAAAAGTTTTATATTATCATATGATATATAAGGTCTAGGTCTTTTAATAATATTTTTTAATATCCCCTCTCCTAAGATACTCGTAACTATTAGTGACAATAATATAATTATACCTAAATGACGCGTTTCATTTTTTAAGATAAGAATCAACGATAAAATTATCCATATTAATCCTATATTGTTTATTTCTGAGAAAAAAATCATAATCCTATTTACAGATGCAGATTGAAATCTCTGAATAAATTCTACTAATGGTGCGTCCATATTCTTTCAAATAATAATAAATATAAACAAAGATAGACTTAATATAGCAATAAGAAATGTCAAACAGCCGTGAGGTCTTCTCCAACGCTGCTGATAACCACATCTATGATTATTATTTTGATTATGATGATCATTTTGATATCCATGATGACCCATTATAATTCCCTCCTTAAAGAAATAAAATAGTATTTATCTTTTTTAGAATACTTTTCGTTCACTTTGTATTACGTGACTACAATTATTAAATCAGACTTCTAAATATCCTGATATCCCTAATATACAAATAATATAAGTTTTTATGTCTACACAATGGACAAGATAATTTTTACTTACTTTATTCATTTAGAGAAAACCATTCTAATTTTCACTCCTTTTTAATATTATTCTTTGTTCTTAAAATTCATTGCTCTCATTGCATTTAAAATAGCTAAAACTGACACTCCTACATCAGCGAATATCGCTTCCCACATAGTTGCGATTCCACCAGCTCCCAATATTAATACTATAAATTTTACTACAAGTGCAAAGAAAATATTCTGTTTAACAATACTTAGTGTTTTCTTAGCTATTTTTATTGTTGTTGCAATTTTTGACGGTTCATCATCCATAATAACAATATCTGCAGCTTCAATTGCAGCATCAGACCCCAGACCACCCATAGCAATTCCTACATCTGCTCTTGCAAGTACTGGTGCGTCATTGATACCGTCTCCGACAAATGACAAACTCCCTTTTTTTGATTTTTCTTTAAGTAATTCTTCTACTTTCTGTACTTTATCTGCTGGAAGTAGTTCAGTATACACTAAATCAAGTCCGAGTTCATTAGCAACTTTTTCTCCTACAACTTTTGAATCTCCTGTCAACATTATAGTCTTTTTAATCCCAAGATTTTTTAAGTTTTTTATAGCAATTTTCGAATCAAGTTTTATTTCGTCTGATATGACAATATATCCTTTATAGTCACCATCCATTGCTATGTGTACTACTGTTCCTATTACTTCGTCAGTAGAATACTCTATTGACATTTTCTTCATTAATTTATTATTCCCAGCTAAAACAACTTTATCCTCAACAATAGCTTTTACTCCATGACCTGGTATTTCTTCTACATCAGAAATTTTTGAATTATCAATGTTTTTTCCGTATGCATTTTGTAAAGAAATAGAGATTGGGTGTGTTGAATAGCTTTCAGCGTATGCAGCAATTTCTAATAATTTTTCTTTTGAGATATTTTTTGTGACTATCTCTGTAACTTTGAAAACACCTTTTGTTAAAGTCCCAGTTTTATCAAAAACAATCATTTCTGTCTTTGAGAGAGCTTCTAAATAATTACTTCCTTTAACTAGAACACCGTGAGCCGAAGCACCACCGATACCACCAAAAAATCCAAGAGGTATTGATATAACAAGTGCACATGGACATGAGATAACAAGGAATACCAGTGCTCTATATATCCAGTCATTGAAAGTAGCATCTTTTAAAACAAGTGGAGGAATAATGGCAAGTAATATAGCAATAATTACGACAATTGGCGTATAATATTTTGCAAACTTAGTTATAAATTTTTCAGATTCAGATTTTTTGCTACTTGCATTTTCAACTAAATCCAGTATTTTTGAAACAGTTGATTCGCCAAATTCTTTAGATACTTTAATTCTTATCAGTCCACTCATATTTACACAACCGCTTAAAATATCATCGCCAGGAGATACTTCTCTAGGCAAAGATTCACCTGTCAAAGCTGAGGTATCTATTACTGAATATCCATCAATAATTTTACCATCCAGAGCTATTTTTTCTCCAGGTTTTACGATAATTTCTTCCCCAATATTAACTTCATCAGGGTCTACTTTAATAGTCTCTCCGTTACGTACTACGTTTGCATAGTCTGGTCTAATATCCATAAGATCTGCTATTGATTTTCTCGATTTATTAATAGCATAATCCTGGAATAATTCTCCAATCTGGTAGAATAACATAACGGCTACTCCTTCTGGATATTCGCCTATTATAAAAGCCCCTATTGTTGCAAGTGACATTAAAAAATTTTCATCGAAAATTTGACCTTTTAATATATTTCTAAATGCTTTTAAAACTACATCGCCACCAACTATTAAATAAGCTGTAAGATAAATAATTAATAAAATTAAATTGGGATTAATATTTGGAAAAAGTGATATAATTTTATCATCAAATGATGGGAAAAAACCAATCATGAAGAAAAATGCTCCGGTTGAAATCTTTAATATTCTATTTTTATAGCTCATTTCAATATCCTTCTTTTATTTTTTTATAGTAACATCTGGTTCTATTTTATTGATAAGTTTTTTTATTTCTTCAATAGTGATATCTGAATTCTTATCATCTAAATCCAGATTCATTTTAGTTGTCATAAAATTGACAGTAACATTGTTAACGCCTTCTAATTTTTGAATAGCTCTTTCTATTTTAGATGCACAATTTGCACAATCAAGATTTTCAAGTTTAAATATTTTTTTCATTTTTTACCTCCAGGTATTTAAATTTTAGTGTTTGTAATAAAATTTTTTGAACATTTGAATTGTCTAACTAAATAGAATGATTCTTTTCCTTTTAGTCTAATCTTTCACAAACTGATTTTTTTAGTATTGCAAGTTGACGATAAACATCAGATGGAGTCATATCAATCAATATAGAAACTTCTTTGACTCAAATTCCTGTATCCATTAAAAGATATAATATTTTTATTTTTGTTTGACTAGAAAAAATTTCAAATAATTTAGTTAAACTTATAATTTCTGTTTTTATTAAATATTTTTTTATTTAATATCTGCATCAATACTATTGATGAGATTTGTTTTTTATAAAGCCTCCTCTCAACATGTTTATATGTTCATATGTTCAATCATATATTTATTTTATACAAATTTTTTATTAATGTCAAGCTTTTTATATAGAAAAAAATATTAATAAAATAAATTTTTTAGACACACTTAGCGGCAACAAAAATCTAGTAAGCCACTCCCTCTCACTTGATTTGAGTGTAATAATATTAACTTTAATACTGTTATTCAAATTGAATATAATGTCATTATTAAAATACCAGTACGGATTATCACGTTAATCTTGTAGGAATTATCCATATTTAACCTACAGTATTTATAGTTTTTTTTAAAATTTTTAGTAAGTAAAGCATCTAACGAATATTTTTATTTCTTTTTCTGCCACTTTTTAATAAGTTAATTTATTTGATATATAATATATTATAAAATGGCATGAATTAGTAAATCATTTTTTTCTTGATATGTGGAGTCTTTTATTAAAAAAATAAAATAAATATTATTATAAATAAGATTTAATTTTAAAATTTCTCTGTAAGATAGCTATCTTATAGTAGACATATAAATAATTATTATCAAAAAATCACGAAGATTTCAACTCTGTTTTTTTATGTACTTTCTCATGGGGTAACGAGCCTTATTAATTAATTTTTATAATAATTTTTAATTTCATTATAAATCTTAAGAAAATGAAATATAGATAATTGAATTGATATTTATCATTTCATTTTTTGTTATTTTTTTATCAAATTTTCTTTCTAACTACCTATAAATATACATCATAATTATTTCAAAATTATTATTGCTATTTTTCTTATAGTTTTCAGGGATTAAAAGAGAAATAGGTTTAGCATTGCAAGAGTTTCCTGTAATAGAGCAAAAAAAATAATTACTATTGCGAAAGAGAGGTCATCTGATATAGAACTCTAGGATTAGAAATTTATTTTTCTTAAATTAATCTTAATCAACTTTAATATAGTAGTAACTAAACTGTCGTATATATGTACTTCTAACAATCAGAAATGATTGCTTTTTTATTTTACAAAATGAAAGTTTAATAAGGTAATTATTTTAAAATAAGCTTATAACTTCAGTTTTAAGATATTTTATGAATTTAGGTATGCAATTAATAAAAAAAAGATATAAAAACGAACTTTAAGTAAGTTTAGTATATTAAAGCATAAATAAAAAATCACACCTGTTATTATTCCAAAAGAATAAAAATGGAAAGACAGGATGAAAAAATTAAAATTAATCCAAATATAAAGAATATATAAATTTTTATTATACATATTTAACATAAGTAATTTTACTATAATATTATCAAAAATATTTGACAATAATTATGAAAAATGTTAGAATAGTGCGATTATTAATCACACTTTGTTTTATTTGGAAATAGGGTGTTGCAGCAAAGATGTCTGCAATCTATTTTTAAAGATAAGTGGGAGAAAAACCAAAAAATAGGAGGAAAGAAACAATGGCAGTAATAACAATGAAACAATTATTAGAAGTGGGAGCGCATTTTGGACATCAAGCAAAAAGATGGAATCCTAAAATGAAACCTTATATTTTTACAGAAAGAAATGGAATACACATTTTAGACTTACATCAAACATTATCATCTACTGAAAGAGCTTATGATTTTGTAAGACAAATATCTGAAGAGGGTGGAAAAGTATTATTTGTTGGTACAAAAAAACAAGCTCAAGATGCAATTAGAGAAGAAGCTGAAAGAGCTGGTGGATTTTTTGTAAATCATAGATGGTTAGGTGGATTATTAACTAACTTGAATACAATAAAAACAAGAGTAAAAAGACTAAAAGAATTAGAAGAAATGGATGCAGACGGGACTTTAGATACAGCGTATACTAAAAAAGAAGCTGGATTATTAAGAAAAGAGATGTCTAAATTATCTAAAAATATCGGTGGAATTAAAAATATGAATAAATTACCAGCAGCATTATTTGTTGTAGATATTAAAAAAGAATTTTTAGCATTGGAAGAGGCAAAAAAATTAGGAATACCTGTAATAGCTTTAATAGATACAAATGTTGATCCTGATTTAGTTACTTATAAAATACCTGCTAATGATGATGCGATTAGATCGGTTAAATTATTTGCACAAGTTATAGCAAACGCAGCAATTGAAGGTAATGGTGGAGTAGAAGGACTTCTTTCTGACGATGAAGTTAAAGAAACTGAAATAAAAGAAGTAGAGACAGATACAGAAGAAATAATAGAAGAAAAATCTGAATAATTAAATAAAAGTTTGATTGGAGGAAATAAAAGTGGCAATAACAACAGCACTTATTAAAGAATTAAGAGAGAGAACAGGAGCAGGAATGCTTGATTGTAAAAAAGCATTGGAAGAAAATGGAGCAGATATAGAAAAAGCAATTGATTGGTTAAGAGAAAAAGGGATAGCTAAGGCAGCAAAAAAATCAGGAAGAATTGCAGCCGAAGGATTAGTATTTGCAGCTGTTTCACCTTGTAGAAAAAAAGGAGCTTTACTAGAATTCAATTCAGAAACAGATTTTGTTGCTAAAAATGATGAATTCAAATCTTTTGGTAAAAAATTAGTTGGGTTATCATTAGATAATGATATTAAAAGTGAAGATGAGTTAAAAGCTCTTGAATTAGAAGGAAAAACAATAGAAACTCATTTAACAGAATTAATTGCAAAAATTGGTGAAAATATGAATATCAGAAGATTAAAATTAGTGTCTACTGATGGATTTGTTGAAACTTATACGCATTTAGGTGGTAAAATAGGAGTATTATTAAATTTAATAGGAGAACCTACACCTGAAAATATTGAAAAAGCAAAAGGAGTTGCGATGCACATTGCTGCAATGGATCCTAAATATTTAAATTCTTCAGAAGTTACAGCTGATGATTTAGAAAGAGAAAAAGAAATAGCAAGACATCAATTAGAAGAAGAAGGAAAACCAGCTAATATTATTGAAAAAATATTAGAAGGAAAGATGAGAAAATTCTACGAAGAAAATTGTCTAGTTAATCAAAAATACGTTAGAGATGACAATTTTACAATTGAAAAATTCATTGCCCCTCTTTCAATAGTGTCGTTCAACAGATTTAAAGTTGGAGAAGGAATTGAAAGAGAAGAAGTAGATTTTGCTGCAGAAGTAGCTGCACAAATAGCTGGAAATTAAAAATAAGGGGATTTTTCCCCTTATTTTTTAAAAATTCAGGAGGGATGAAATTATATATGTTTAAATATAAAAGAATATTATTAAAATTGAGTGGAGAAGCTCTTGCAGGAAATAAAGAATTCGGATTTTCAGAAGATGTTTTAGAAAGTTTTGCAAAACAAATTAAAGATTTACATTCAAAATGTATAGAAATAGCTATAGTTATTGGCGGTGGAAATATATTTAGGGGGACAACAGGAACTAAAAAAGGTGTAGATAGAGTTACTGGGGATACAATGGGAATGCTTGCAACAATAATGAATGGATTGGCTTTACAAGATGCTATCGAAAGGCTTGGAGTTCCAACAAGAGTATTGTCAGCTCTTCAAATGCCTCAAGTGGCAGAGCCTTTTATTAGAAGAAAAGCTATAAGACACTTAGAAAAAGGCAGAGTAATAATTTTTGCTGGTGGAACAGGAAATCCTTATTTTACAACAGATTCGTGTGGAGCATTGAGAGCAGCAGAAATTAATGCAGATGTACTTGCAAAAGGGACAAAAGTAGACGGGATATATAATAAAGATCCTATGAAGCATATCGATGCAGTTAGATACGATACTGTCACTTTTGATGAAGCAATATCTAAAAATTTAGGAGTTATGGATACAACAGCTCTTTCTCTATGTAGAGAAAATAATATTCCTATAATTGTATTTAATGCTCTAGAAGTAGGTAACATACTAAAAATGGTTCAAGGGGAAAATATAGGAACAGTCGTTGAAAAATAAAAGTAAAAAAGCAAAAATGAAAAGGTGGTAGAAATGGTAAATACAATTTTAACAGAAACAGAAAATAAAATGTCAAAATCTTTAGAAAGCACAAGAGATAAATTTTCACATGTAAGAGCAGGGAGAGCAACTGTATCTATGTTAGACGGTGTTACAGTTGAAGCTTATGGTACTCCAACTCCTTTAAATCAAGTTGGAACAGTATCTGCTCCAGAGGCTAGGTTATTAACAATAGATCCGTGGGATAAATCATTAATACCTATAATAGAAAAAACAATACTACAGGCTAATTTAGGATTTAATCCTTCAAATGATGGAAAAATAATAAGATTAGTAGTTCCTGAATTAACAGAAGATAGAAGAAAAGAATATGTTAAATTAGTAAAAAAAGAAGCCGAAGAAGGTAAAATAGCAATAAGAAATATAAGAAAAGATATAAATAATAAATTTAGAAAATTAGAAAAAGATGGCGAAATAACAGAAGATGAACTTAAATTAAGTGAAGATAAAGTTCAAAAATTAACAGATAAATATATAGCGTCAGTTGACGAAGAACTGTTGAAAAAAGAAAAGGAATTATTAAAAGTTTAATTATCATATAAAAAGGAGTTATTAATGTCTAAAATTTCAAAATTTATAAATTTTTTTAGAATAAAGAAAAATATTGCCATAGATCTGGGGACTTCTAATGTATTAATTTATGATAAACAAAGAAAAAAAATGGTAATAAATGAACCTTCAGTTCTTGTTAAAGATAAAAAGACGGGAGAATTGGTTGCTGTTGGATTAGAAGCGAAAGAAATGTTAGGAAAAACATCTGATAGCATAGTCGTTATAAGACCTCTTAGAGAAGGAGTGATAACAGATATTGATGCAACTAGAGAGATGTTGAATGCATTTATAAGGAAGGTTTACGGAGTTTCTCCATTTAAACCAGAAATAATGATTTGTGTTCCTATAGAAGTTACTAGTATAGAAAAAAAAGCAATATTTGATGTAACTATGGGTGCAAAAAAAATATATTTGTTAGAAGAAGGAAGAGCAGCAATAATGGGATCAGGAGTAAATATATCTCTACCAGAAGGACATACAGTAATAGATATAGGTGGAGGTTCTACTGACATAGCAATTTTATCTTTAAATGAAATAGTCGCCAGTACATCAATAAGAGTAGCAAGTAATAAGTTTGACGAAGATATAATAAAATATGTAAAAAGAAAGTTTAACTTACTAATAGGTGATAAAACTGCAGAAAATATAAAAAAAGAAGTTGGTTCAGCTATGGAAGTTCCAATAAATGAAAATATATCTACTAAAATAAAAGGAAAAGATTTAGTTACTGGAATTCCCAAAACTATAGATATAACATCAAATCAGATTAATGAAGCGATAAAAGACTCTGTAAATGAAATAATTTTAGCTTTGAAAGAAGTATTAGAAAAATGTCCGCCTGAGTTGTCCTCTGATATACTAGATAATGGAATAATATTAACAGGTGGAGGTTCATTAATAAGAAATTTGGATAAACTTATAGAAAATAAAGTGAATATACCTATACACAGAGCCACAAATTCGTTAGAGTCGGTTGTCATAGGTGGAGCCCTTGCCTTTGATAACAAAGCATTATTAAGAACATTGGAAATGAGAGAAATGTAGCAAATATAAAACAAAAAATTCCAAATTTCAAAATTATTTTGGAATTTTTTTATGGAAATTCAAAGATAAAAGTGATATTATTGAAGTGTTAAGTAATAATATAAAAATATACTGGAAATAAATAAAAATAGAATGGAGAAATTATGAGAAAATCAATTATTTTTATAGTAATAATTTTTGTAATAGCAGCAAATTCTTTTTCTAATGAAATTTCTTATGAAGAACTGTTTAATACAGGTCTTAAATATCACACAGAAAAAAAATATAAAGAAGCAGAAAAATACTACAAAGAATCTTATACAAAAAAAGAGGATAGTGACACAGCTTATAATTTAGGTGTATTATTTGAAGAGATTAATGATAAAAAGCAAGCAGAAAAATATTATAAAGAAGCTATTAGATTAGGAAAAGTAAATGCTTATTATAACTTAGGATATTTGTATTCCACTCAAAAAGACAAAACTCAAGCTATTGAAAATTATAAAAAATCTATTGAAACAATAAATAATATAGATTCTATATATAATTTAGGATTAATTTATCGTGATATAAATCAAAATGCAGAAGCTATAAAATATTTTCAAATGGCAGCTGATAGGGGAGATAAAGAATCTTTGTATAATTTAGGAGAACTTTATGATGAAATTGGAAATTTATCTCTTTCAGAAAAAAATTATAAATTATCCGCAGATAGAGACGGAAATGTAATATCAGCCTATAATTTAGGATTATTATATGAAAAAAGAAAAGATACCGTAAATGCTATAAAATATTTCGAAAAAAGTTTGTCTTCAGGAATAAAAGGTATATATTATAGATTAGGTTTATTATATGATGAATCTAAAAATATAAAAAAAGCTGAAGAATATTATAAACTTGCAGTAGATAAAGAAAGTGATGAAATAGCAGCTTATAATCTGGCAATTTTATATGAAAAGTCAGGAAATATTTCAAATGCAGAAAAGTATTTTTTAGAATCATATAATAAAAATAAAACTAGTAAAGGTGCTTTGAATTTGGGGATAGTATATGAAAAACAAAAAAAATATGATTTAGCAGAGAAATATTATCTAGAAGCTTTAAAAGGAAATGAAAAAGAAAAAGCAGCTTATAATTTAGTTTATTTGTATCAAATTCAAAATAAAGGGACTAAAGCATCAGAATTATTAAATTCGTATCCTGAGTTAAAAAATAATTCTGAGCTTTTGTATAATATAGCTCTTTCCTATGATAATTTAAAAAATAAAATAGAAGCAGAAAAATACTATCTTATGGCCATAGAAAAGGGGAAATTGGTAAAAGCAATGAATAATTTAGCTATAATGTATTATGAAGAAAAAAAATTAGAAAATGCGTTGAAATATTACAAAATGATGGTTGATGACTACGGACAAAATAATAAAGCTTTTGATACTGGACTCATTTATTCTCAATTAAAACAACCTAAAGAAGCATTAAAATATTTTGAAATAGCATTAAATAAGTCAGGAAATAAAAAAGCAATATACCATTTAGGTGTTGTTAATTATGATATAGGAAATAAAGAAGAGGCAATTAAATACTTAAAGCAAGCGGCTTCTAATGGAGATAAGGATGCTAGTTTAATGCTAGAAGGTATGTAAATAGCATAATAATATAGATTAAAAAATAGAGATAAACAAAATAAAAATGAATAACTTCCTAATTTAAGGATATTATTCATTTTTGTTTTAAGAAATTTTTTGAGAAATATAAATTTATTTAATTAATTTTTTAATGCTTGAATTGGTGGCGAAACTCTTCCACCTCTGTTTATTAAAGTCGAACAATCTAAATTATTTACATTAATAATATCTGCTTCTCCTAAAAGTCCACCGAAAATAGCTCTATCTCCTACTTTTTTATTTGGTACAGGAATTATACGAACAGCTGTAGTTTTATTATTTACCATTCCAATAGCCATTTCATCAGCAATTATTCCTGAAATTACTGCTTCAGAAGTATCTCCAGGAATAGCAATCATATCTAGTCCAACAGAACAAACACATGTCATAGCTTCAAGTTTTTCTAATGTTAGATATCCTTTACTCGTAGCAGCTATCATACCTTGATCTTCGCTAACTGGGATAAAAGCTCCTGTAAGTCCACCGACACGAGTGGCAGCCATTGCTCCTCCTTTTTTTACAGCATCATTTAATATAGCAAGAGCAAAAGTAGTTCCGTAAGCTCCCACAGATTCTAATCCAAACTCTTCAAGAACATTTCCTACACTGTCACCAATAGCTGGTGTTGGTGCAAGGGATAAATCTATAATACCAAAATCTACTCCTAATTTAGAGGCAACTTCTTTTCCTACAAGTTCGCCCATTCTTGTTATTTTAAAACTAACTTTTTTAATAGCTTCAGTTAATTCTTCAATTTTAGCTTTTTTATCTATTTTAGATAGGACATGTCTTACAACTCCAGGTCCACTTATTCCAACATTTAAAACTAAATCAGGATTTTCAACTCCGTGAAAAGCTCCTGCCATAAAAGGATTATCAGGAACCGCGTTAGTAAATACAACAAATTTTGCAGCAGCAATCCCGTCAGCATGAGCTGATAAGGAAGCTAGTTCTTTAACAGTTTTACCCATCATTTTAACAGCATCTAAGTTAATTCCAGATTTTGTAGAACCTACATTTACAGAAGAACAAACTCTATCTGTTTCACTAAGGGCTTTAGGAATACTTTTTATTAGGTTTATATCTCCTTTAGTAAAACCTTTATCTACAAGAGCAGAAAAACCACCTATAAAATCAATTCCTATTTCTTTTGCAGCTTTATCAAGGGCTTTGGCAAAAATAGTGTAATCATCCGTATCAGTAGAATTTCCTATTATGGAAATAGGTGTAACTGATACCCTTTTATTTACAATAGGCACATTATACTTACTTGCAACTTCATCTGCAAATTTAACAAGATTTTTACCATTTTTCACTATTTTATTGTATATGTTTTCAGCAGTTTTTTCAGCATTAGAATCAATACAATCTAAAAGGCTTATTCCTAATGTAACAGTTCTTACATCAAGGTTTTGCATATCTATCATACTAATTGTTTCAATTATTTCATCAGGTAATAAATTCATTACTCCTCCTAAAATTTTATATTTAAATTATATTCTGTGCATTGTTTTAAAAATGTCCTCATGTTGAAGAAATATTCTAACTCCTATTTCATTTTCAAGAGTTTTAAATTCTTCTTGGAGGAATTTAATATTTTTTTGCTCACCAGATTCAATAAGCATAATCATAGCAAAAATATCATTCTCAAATACTTTTTGAGTAATATCTATAATATTTAATTTTAATTCACTTAATTTGGTAGATACATTAGCAACTATACCAGTTTTATCATTTCCTATTACGGTAACAACAATTTTATCGTTCATACAATTTCCTCCTAATATTATTTTATTTATTATAGCACAAATTAGATTTTTTATTAAGTTCTTATATTATATATAACTATAATTATTTTTAATTATAAATATATTGCAAATAATAGAAAAAAGATATAGAATATAAAGAAGAATTTGATAATATTAAAGGGGAAAAAATGGTAATAGGATTAACAGGCGGGATAGGGACTGGAAAAAGTACAGTAGCTAGAAGATTAATAGAAAAAGGCTACCCAGTAATAGATACGGATATAATATCTAAAGAAATAAT
The DNA here is from genome assembly GCA_018060185.1 of Leptotrichiaceae bacterium. GTDB lineage: Bacteria > Fusobacteriota > Fusobacteriia > Fusobacteriales > Leptotrichiaceae > JAGOWQ01. The sequence continues at coordinate 26,956 of JAGOWQ010000011.1, forward strand.
AGAAAAAGAAGAAATTATTATAAAAATAAACGAAGAGCTTGGTGATGTGCTTGATTATAATGGAAAGATAAATAGAAAAAAACTAGGACAAATAGTATTCAAAGATAAAAAAAAGTTAAATGTATTAAACTCTATAATGCATCCAATAATTTTGAATGAAATGAGAAAACAAATAAATGAAAAAAATAAATTACATAATATTATTATCGTAGATGTGCCGTTATTATTTGAAATAAATATAGAAAAAGAATTTGATTTGATTTTATTAGTTTATTCAACAAAGGAAATACAATTAAAAAGAATAATGGAAAGAGATAATAGAACAAAAGAAGAATCACTTAATATAATAAATTCACAAATGGATTTAGAACTGAAAAAGAAGAAAAGTGATTATATTTTAAAAAATAATAATACTTTAAAAGATTTGTATGAAGAAATAGATAATGTTTTAGAAAAATTAGAAAAATTAGTTTTATAATTCTAAAATTTTCTATATTTAGAAAGGATATAGTATGAAAAAGATAATATTAATAATTATTTTAGGTTGTTTAGCATGGCTTAGTATACCGTTTAATGTATTAGTTTTAGGTAGTGATGCTAGACCTCATCACCCTTTGAAAGGTTCTAGAAGTGACGGAATGATTTTAGTAAAAGTAATCCCATTAATGGCAAAAATAAAAATGGTTTCTATTCCGAGGGATACTTACACGGAGATTCCATGTGAAAAAGGTGGTAAAATTGATAAAATAACGCATTCTTTCGCTTTTGGTGGGACAGAATGCTCAAAACTAGCAGTTGAAAAATTGTTGGACACAAAAGTTAATTATACAGTGCTATTTAGATTTGATGATGTAATTTCTTTAACAGATATAATAGGCGGTGTAAATATAGTTTCAAATCATACTTTTGTACAAGATAATGAAAAATTTGTTCAAGGAAAAGAATATAATATAAAAGGAGAAAGAGCATTAGCTTACACAAGGCACAGAAAAACTGACAGTGCATTTAAAAGAGACGAAAGGCAAAGACAAGTTATCCAAAGTATAGTTAAAAAATTAATATCTCCTTTAGGTTGGACTTATGTCCCAAGTGTTTATTCTTATATGGAAGAAAAGATGGAAATAAATTTTAATCCTATTAAAGTTATATCCACATTACCTGCAATTTTAATAAGTAAAACTAATTTTGATCAACAAGAAATAGAAGGAAATGGTAAAATGATAAAAGGAGTTTATTATTTTATACCTGAAGAATACTCATTACAAAATGCAAAGAAAAATTTTAAAGTAATATTTTAAAATAAATTAGTGAAAAGGAGAAAACATTGGTTATAAAAAAATCTGATTTTGTAAAATCAGCAGTACACGAGGAAGATTATCCAGAAGTAAAAGGATTAGAGTTTTCTTTTATAGGGAGATCTAATGTTGGGAAATCTTCTTTAATAAATTCTTTAACAGGACGTAGAAGTCTAGCTAGAACAAGTAAAACTCCAGGAAGAACTCAACTTATAAATTATTTTATAATAAATGATGAAGTTTATTTTGTTGACTTACCAGGATATGGTTTTGCAAAAGTTCCTGAAACTGTTAAAAGAAACTGGGGAAAAACAATAGAAACTTATCTAATGTCTAAAAGAGACAAAGTAGTTTTTTTACTTCTTGATTTAAGAAGAGTCCCATCTACAGAAGATACAGATATGCTAAAATGGCTTGAATACTATAATATTGAGTATTATATAGTATTTACTAAAGCGGATAAACTTTCTAATAATGAAAAATTTAAACAGTTAAAAGAAATTAGAAAAAAACTAGTATTTAAAAATGAAGATGTATTTTTTTATTCTGCTCTTAAAGGAACTGGAAAAGAAGAACTTACAGAATTTATTTTCAAAAGAATAAAGAAATATAATAAGAGTAAAAAATAATATAGATACTTTTAATTGATGAAAAAACTATATTAAAAAGTGAATTGTTATTGTTAAATAAATCATATTTTTATATATTAATAATTAGAAGGTCAGATCAAAAATCTGGCTTTTTTTATTTAAATTTTTTTCTTTTTTCTTCTTAATTAATGATTTTTAAGTAATTTTTTGATATAATATACAATATAAATAAAAGAGAAGGAAGAAAAATGGGAAAATTAATAATAATTGAAGGAACTGATGGAAGTGGAAAACAAACACAAACCGAGTTAATTTATAATAAATTAACTTTATTATTAGGAATTGAAAAAATAAAAAAATTATCTTTTCCAAATTATGAAAGTAAATCATCTGAACCAGTAAAGATGTATTTATCAGGAGAGTTTGGGAAAAATGTAGAAGATGTAAATGCATATGCTGCATCTATTTTATATTCTGTAGATAGATTTGCCTCATTTAAAACAGAATGGGAAAACTTCTATAATGGAGGCGGTGTAATTATAAGTGATAGATACACGACTTCAAACATGATACATCAAGCTTCAAAAATAAGAGATGATAGTGAAAGAGAAAAATATTTAAAGTGGTTGATTGACTTAGAATGGAATAAAATTGCCATACCTAAGCCAGATTTAGTTTTATTTTTAGATGTTCCTTTTGAAGTTAGTCAAAGACTTATAGAAGAGAGAAAAAATAAAATTACTGGTGATAATAAAAAAGATATTCATGAAAACAATACTGAATATTTAAAAAATTCATATAATATTGCTAAAAACTTATCTGAAAAATATAATTGGAATGTTATTAGCTGTGTTGAAAATGATAAATTGAAATCAATAGAAGATATAAATAATGAAATCATGAATGAAATAAAGAAAATTTTATAATAATTTTTAGTTTTTTGTAAATTTTAAAAAAGGAGATTTTATATGATAAGTGCATTAAAAGGGATGAAAGATAGATATTTTGATGATATAAAAAAGTATGATTTTATAGTCAATATTTCCAAACAAGTTTTTTCAAAATATGGATTTGAAAAAATAATTACTCCGATACTAGAAGAATCAGAATTATTTAGACGTGGTGTAGGAGATGAAACCGATGTTGTGTCAAAAGAAATGTATAACTTTAAAGATAAAGGGGATAGAGATGTAACAATGAGGCCAGAAGGAACTGCTGGAGTTGTTAGAGCGTATTTAGAGTCTAAGTTATATAAATCTAATCCAATAGTAAAATGGTTTTATTACGGACCTATGTATAGATACGAAGCACCTCAAAAAGGTAGATTTAGAGAGTTTCATCAAATAGGAACTGAATTTTTTGGTGTAAGAAGTGCATATTTAGATGCAGAAGTGATAAAAATGGGTTGCGAATTACTAGAAAATTTAGGAATTAAGGATATTGTAGTGGAAATAAATAGTTTAGGTAATATTGAATCAAGAAAAAAATATATTTATGATTTGAAAAAATTCATGTTTAAAATATTTGATAAATTAAGTGAAGATTCTAAAAAAAGATATGAAAATAATCCATTAAGAGCATTAGATTCTAAAGATAAAGGAGATCAAGAAGAGTTTAAAAATGCTCCAAAATTATACGATTATTTAGATGAAGAAAGTAAACAATATTTTGAAGATACTAAAAGATATTTAAGTTTGTTAGGTGTAAAATATATAGAAAATTGGAAATTAGTAAGAGGATTGGATTATTATTCAGATACAGTATTTGAAATAAAATCTAATAAATTAGGATCACAGTCAACGATTCTTGCAGGTGGAAGATATGATAGACTTCTGGAAATATTGGGGGATGTTAGTATTCCTGGAATAGGTTTTGCAGCTGGAATAGATAGAATAGCAATGTTGATGGACGATAATCTTATAAAAGAAAATGAAAAAAAAGTTTTTATAGTATATTTTAATGAAGTTAAAGATTATTTTATAAAAGTAGTTAGTGAATTAAGGGAAAATGGAATAAAAGTAGAATTTGATTACAATCCTAAAAGTTTTAGTACGCAATTAAAAAAAGCAAATAAAATTAATTCTGAATATGTTTTAATTTTAGGAGAAGAAGAAGAGAATGAAAGTAAGGTAACGTTAAAAGAATTTAAAACAGGAAATCAAGAAAAATATACAATAGAAGAAGCTATTTTAAAATTAGAAACTAAATAAGAAAGGGTATATTATGTATAGAAAGTATAAATTAAATGAGTTAAGAATGGAAAATATTGGAGAAGAAGTGACTTTATCTGGATGGATTTCTAGAATAAGAATTTTATCTAATTGCCTATTTATAGTTTTAAGAGATAGATATGGAATAACTCAAATATTATTAAATGAGGAATCTTCAGGAAAAGAATTATATGAAGAAGCAAAAAAATATAAAAATGAGTGGGTAATAAAAGTAACAGGAAATGTTATTGAAAGATCAAGTAAGAATCCAAACATACCTACAGGAGATATTGAAATAGAGGCTAAAAGTATTGAAATATTGAGTAAATCAAAACAACTTCCTTTTGAAATTGAAGAAACAGGTAATTTAAGTGAAAATTTGAGATTGACATATAGATATTTGGATATTAGAAGACCTAAAATGTTAAATAATTTAATAAAAAGAAATGATATGTTATTTTCTATAAGAGAATTTATGAATAATAATGGATTTTTGGATATTGATACACCAATATTGGCAAAATCAACTCCAGAAGGAGCAAGAGATTTCATAGTTCCGAGTAGAACTAATAAAGGAAATTTTTATGCATTGCCACAATCACCACAATTATTCAAACAAATACTTATGGTAGCAGGAGTTGATAAATATTATCAATTAGCTAAGTGTTTTAGAGATGAAGATTTAAGAGCTGATAGACAACCAGAATTTACACAACTCGATATTGAAATGTCATTTATTGAAAAAGAAGATGTTATGCAGATGGCAGAAAAGTTGACTAAAAAAGTATTTAAAGATGTTTTAGGTTCTGAAATAGTAGAAAATTTTCAAAGGATGACCTATGATGATGCTATGAATTTTTATGGTTCAGATAAACCAGATTTAAGGTTTGAAATGAAATTAATTGATCTATCAGAGAATATAGCCAATTGTGGATTTGAAGTTTTTGAAAGAACTTTTATTGAAGGAGGTAGTGTAAAGGCAGTAGTTGCGCCTCAAGCAGAAAAATTTTCAAGAAAATATATTAAAGATTTAGAAGACTACGTAAAAACATATTTTAAAGCAAAAGGATTGGCATATATAAAATTAAATGAAAATGGAGAGATTAATTCGCCTATAGCTAAATTTTTTAGTGAAGATAAAATGAATGAAATCGTTAAAAAATTGGGAATAAAAAACAATGAAATTGCTTTAATTTTAGCAGATAAATATAAAATAGTACATGATGGATTGGGTGCATTGAGATTAAAATTAGGAGAAGAGTTAGATTTAATAGATAAAAATTCTTATAAATTTTTATGGGTAGTAGATTTTCCTATGTTTGAATGGAGTGAAGAAGAAATGAGATATAAATCTCAACATCATCCATTTACGTCTATTAAGAAAGAAGATAGAAAATATTTAGATACAGATGAATTAGAAAAAATAAAAACAGATTCTTATGATATAGTATTAAATGGTTATGAAATTGGTGGAGGAAGTATAAGAATACACGATGAGCAATTACAGGAAAAAGTATTTGAAAAATTAGGTTTTACATCTGAAGAATTGGCAGAACAGTTTGGATTTTTCTTAGAAATATTGAAATATGGTGTTCCCCCTCATGGTGGACTTGCTTTTGGTGTAGATAGATGGTTAATGGCGTTATTAAAAGAGAACTCTATAAAAGAAGTAATTCCTTTTCCAAAAACAAATAGAGGTCAAGACCTAATGCTAGGAGCTCCTTCTGGAATAAAAGAAAGTATATTAGAATACGATTTAAATATAAAATTATTGGATATATAGTTGATGTATGTTATAAATTTCAAAAATTAAAAATTTATTTTATAAAATTAAAAAATATAATAGACGAAAAAATCATAATTCAAAATACGTTTATAAAAAAAATAGTTAAAAAAAGAAATGTAAAAAGTAAAATATAAAAAAATAGACGAAAAAATGAATTTTTTTATAAAATTTGACAAAATATAAATATATGCTATAACTAATTATATGTACTTAATTGTAATAAAAATTTAAATTTTTAAGATTAAAGTTGCTGTAAATTTCATTAAAAACAACTTTATTCAGAAAGGGAAAAAAATGAAAAAAATTTTATTGTGTTGTGCAGCAGGGATGTCAACAAGTTTATTAGTGAATAAAATGAAAGCAGAAGCTGAATCAAGAGGATTAGAGGTTGAAATTTGGGCAGAGCCTTTAGATAAAGCCTCAGTAGAAGTTCCAAAAGCAGATGTTGTATTATTAGGACCACAAATCAAGTATGCTTTACCTGAGGTAAAGAAAATAGCAGATGAGCATGGGAAAAAAATAGAAGCTATTAACATGGTAGACTATGGAATGATGAATGGTAAAAAGGTGTTGGATCAAGCGTTAGCTTTAATAGGATAGTGTATCATATTAAAACTATTGTATAAATTGTATAAAAAATAATATTATTATATGAAGGAGTATGATTATGATTTTAGAGTTTTTAGAAGAAAAAATGATGCCTTTTGCAGCTAAAATTGCAAATCAAAGACATTTGGCAGCAATAAAAGATGGGATTATAGTAACATTGCCTTTTATTATAGCAGGATCTGTATTTTTAATTTTAGCAAATTTACCAATACCAGCAATTACTAAGTTTTATTTAACAGACACAGGGCAAATAATACAAAAATGGCTTTCTTATCCTGTAGGAGTTACATTTGATTTAATAGCAGTTATAACATGTTTAGGAATAGCATATAGACTTTCTGAAAGTTATAAATTAGATGGGATTTCAGGAGCAATATTAGGGTTAGTATCGTTTTTATTAGTAACGCCATTTGTTATAAACTTTACACATGAAAAATTTGGACAATTAACAGCAGCAGGAATACCTACAAGTCTTACAGGAAGTTCTGGGTTATTTGTTGCAATTATAATGGCTATTCTATCGACAGAGATATTTAATTTTATTGTCAAGAAAGATTTAGTTATTAAAATGCCTGACATGGTTCCACCAGCAGTTTCAAAATCGTTTGCAGCATTAATTCCTGGATTTTTCATAATATCAGCAGCTTTAATTATAAGAATTATTTTTGAAGTTACTCCTTTTGGAAGTATTCATAACGTAGTTAGTGTTTTATTGACTAGACCTTTAACTTATATAGGTGGATCACTATTTGGTGTAATGGGTATAACAACATTAATACATTTATTATGGACATGTGGGCTTCATGGAGCTAACATAGTATTTGGAATTGTAGATCCAGCTTTGTATGTTTTAATGGATCAAAATAGACAAGCATTCATGGCAGGTCAAGCATTGCCAAATGTAGCTACAAAACAATTTTTTGATGTGTTTCAGTCAATGGGAGGATCAGGGACTACTTTATCGTTAGCAGTAATGTTAGTATTCCTAGCTAAAAGTAAACAATTAAAAGAAATAGGGAAATTATCTTTAGGTCCTGGATTATTTAATATAAATGAGCCGATATTATTTGGACTACCTGTAGTAATGAATCCATTATTGATAATACCATTTATTATCGCCCCACTAGTAACAGTTGTAGTAACTTATATTTCAATGAAAACAGGTTTAGTGGCAAGACCAACAGGAATAGCAATTCCTTGGACAACTCCTCCATTTATATCTGGGTACCTAGTAACAGGAGGAAAACTTTCAGGAGTTGTAATTCAAATAGTAAATTTCTTTTTAACAGGTATAATTTATTATCCATTTTTCAAGATATGGGATAGAAAAAAATTACAAGAAGAAAAAGGGGAAGCTTAATTTTAGAATTTAAGTATATTAATACAGTAGTATAGAAATTATAGAATATATAAAAAATAAATAAAATAGATAGAATAGACTCTTTAAAATGATATATTAAAATTAAATTTAAATATTCATTTCTAAAGAGTCTATTTTTATAAACAAGCTTCAATAAATTTATAAAAAATTTGTTTCATATTTTTATTTCCTCTGACAGACATCATTTCAGGATGCCATTGAGTTCCATAGAAGAACGGGTGATCTTTATTTTGAAAAGCTTCTATAATACCATCTGCAGATTTTGCAATAGGTGTAAGATTAGGAGCAATATCTTTTATCATTTGATGATGAAATGAGTTTACTCTAGTCTTTTTTCCGAAAATATCATAGAAAATATGATCTGTTCCTAAAATATCAATATTGTGAGTAGGTAGATTAAGTTGCCATTTCTGTTTATGTTGGATTTTAGTATCAACATAAGAAATATCTTGATAAAGTGTTCCACCATAATAAATATTTACAAGTTGTAGACCACGACAAATAGCTAAAATAGGTTTTTTTGTTTTCAAAAATTCTTCTAGTAATAGATATTCAAATTTATCTCTTTCAGGAGATATATTTCCCATACCTTGTAGGCAGTCTTCACCAAATAATATAGGGTCAGGATCAACACCCCCTGCTAAAATAAGTCCATCTAAATTATTTGCAAGATTTTTTATGACTTCAATATTGTCATGAACTGGAAGAACCAAAGGAATTCCTTCGGATTCTATGATAGCTAAACTATAGTCAATGGAAACACTAGTTTTATGAGCATCTAATACATCAGGATTATTTTCATAAGCTGATGTAATTCCAATTAATGGTTTTTTCAAAATAATTCCTCTTTTCTTTTTATAATTTTTTATTCATCATTTCTAACTCTTTTAAAAAATGAAATAAAATTTTTATGAGTTATCATATCAATTTCGTTATTAGAATATCCACGTTTTTTTAGAATAGTGGAAATGTTATTTAAATCATTCACATCTGCTAAATTTTCCAAATCTCTTACAGTTTCACCTTCAAAAGCGTAGTAATCTGCAAAATCAAATCCAAATCCGACTTTATCAATTCCGATTTTACTAGCTACATATTCTAAGTGATTTATCAACATATCTAATGTTTTATCATTATCTTTTTGACTAACAAATCCATGATATGAGTTTAAACCTACCATTCCATTTCTATCTTTTATACATAAGAGTTGTTCATCATTTAAATTCCTCATAGAAGGACATAGACTTCTTGCATTAGAATGAGAAGCAAAAAAAGGTTTTTTTGAATATTTTTCAACATCCCAAAATGTTTTATCATTTGCATGAGAAAGATCAAGTAAAATATTTAAGTTTTCAATTATTTTAATAGCATCTACACCTAATTTAGTAACGCCTCTATTAATATCTCCACTTTGCCCAGTAGCTATTAAATTAGATTCATTCCAAGTAAGCCCAATGTGCCTTATACCGATTTGTTCAAGTAAATAAATATAATCAAGTTTGTCTCCTATTCCTGCAAGCCCTTCTACTCCTAATACAACACCTAATTTATTATTGTTTTTAGCAATATTAAAATCATTAGAAGTTTTTACTATATGTATGAAATCTTTTGTATAATAAAGTTCTTCAGACATAACTCTTAAAGACTTAAGAAACTTTTCTTCAGAGTTGTCTATTTCATTAAGCCAAATAACAAAGATACCACCTAACATTTTTCCATTATCAAATTTACTTTTAAATTTTTTTCTTATAATATCTTTATTTCCTTTTTCATATTCCCATAGGGTATTAGACCAAATATCAGCATGCATATCGAAAAACATTATAAAATTTCCTCCTTTTCAAAATAAATTTCTGTATTTGAAACATCTAGAATACATTTTGCACCTAAAGGAATAGTCTCCAAATATGGTTTAGAGTGTCCTGATTCAAAATTATAAAATACAGGTTTTTCATAATTTTTAAAAAAATCTTTGAAAAGAGAATAAATATCATATTTTTTATCATATGTATTACTACAGTCATCGAAATTTCCTAATATAACTCCCGAACAATCGTCAAACTTTCCAGAATACTTTAAATGAGTTAGCATTCGGTCTATTCTTCCTATTTCTTCAGAAATATCTTCTAAAAATAATATTTTATTTTTTGTATCAATTTCATACGGGGTTCCTAAAGAGCTAGCAACAAGAGATAAATTTCCTCCGGTTATAATACCTGAGACATCAACTTTATTTACACATTTTAAAATAGACAAAGGTTTGTTTTTAGGTTCCTCATATTTATATTTTCTATTTTTTAATGCGTTTAAAAATCTTTTTTGTGTGTAATCATTAAAATTTTCAATCATATTAGATTCAACCATAGGTCCGTGGTATGTCCCGAGATTACATATTTGATTAAAAGCAAGATGGAGATTAGTAACATCACTGTATCCAACAAAAACTTTAGGGTTATTTTTTATTAAATCATAATTTATCTTGTCCAAAAGTTGAGCTGAAGAAAAACCGCCTCTCATACAAATAATTCCTTTCACATCACTACGCATAAATGCTTCATGAATATCTTCAATTCGTATTTGATATTTTCCAGCCATATATCCACCGTAATTTTTTAAAACACTTTTTCCAATTATAGGATTAAATCCAAGTTGTCTTATTTTTTCACAACATTTATCAACGTTATTAGGATTCATAGCAGAAGAAGGACATAATAAATAAACATTATCACCTTTTTCTAAAGATTTTGGAAATTTTATCTTTTTCAATTTATCCTCCATTCTGAGCATTTATATTTTATAATTTACAATATTAAAACTTTAAGTTTTAAAATAATTTTATATTACATTTTAAAAAATTATGAAAAGATTATATACTTTTTTATTAAAGATTTCCAGTATTTTTTTCTTTAATAAATATTTAAAATAATTATTCTGTGTTATAATATATAATAAATATGGAATAGGAGTGAATTTAAAATGATATTAACTAATTTAAATGATAGCCAAAAAAATAAAACGTTAAATGAAAAAATACAAAAATGTATTGAATATGTTAAAAATAACGACATATTATCTTTTGAAACAGGGGTTTATGAAATAGAAGACGGAATAAAAATGAATTATGATAATTATAGTTCCAAAGAAGAAAAAGATGGACTATGGGAAAGTCATATAAAATATTTAGATGTTCAAGTAATGTTAGACGGGGAAGAATATATAGCAGTAAATAATATCAAAAATATGAAAAAAAAATCTAAAGATCAAAAAAATGATATAATTTTTTTTATTGGAGACGAACTATTTAAAATACCTTTAAAAAAAGATGATATTTTAATACTTTATCCAGAAGATGTACACATGCCTGGATTGAAAATAAGAAAATCAATTTTTAATAAAAAAGTAGTATTTAAAATAGAGATAAGCAAAATGTAAAAAAGTAATAATTTATATTACTATATGTATTTTTATTTTATCTAAACTTTTTTAATTTAATTTGTTATAAATTTAATATAAGTATAAAATAAAACAAAGGATATTGTTGGAATTTTTTGTAAAATGAAATTTGTAAACTAAACTAGCTTTATTTATTGGATTTAAATAATTATCTTTGAAATTATTTATGTTTATAAAAATAAATTTTTTTTGTTATTTGAAACTAAAAGAAACTATTAATTTTTTTTGTAATTTAAAAATAAAAAAAGTTTTAAAATAAGTAAAAAATCTAGAAAAAAAGTTGATTTTTAAGTACAAATGTTGTATAATTATTTTGTAATACAAAATAATTTAAAAATAAAGCGAAATTATTAGAAAGGAAGTATACAACGATGGATGCTTGGAGATGTTTTAAAGAAGGTAATTGGAGCAAAGAGGTTGACGTAAAAAATTTCATTAAATTGAACTATACTGAATATACTGGAGATGAAAGCTTCTTAGAAGGACCAACAGAAGCAACTACTTCTATGTGGAACTCACTTTCAGAGAAGTTTAAGATTGAAAGAAAAAATGGTATTTATGATGCAGAAACAAAAATACCTTCACAAATAGATGCTTATGGTGCAGGATATATTGACAAAAATCTAGAAAAAATTGTTGGACTACAAACAGATGCGCCTTTAAAAAGAGGGATTTTTCCTAATGGTGGATTAAGAATGGTAAAAACAAGTTTAGAGGCATTTGGATATAAATTAGATCCACAAACTGAAGAAACTTTTACAAAATATAGAAAGACACATAATGATGGAGTATTCTCAGCTTATACGGATAGTATAAGAAGAGCAAGAAAAACAGGTATTATAACTGGTCTTCCAGATGCTTATGGAAGAGGAAGAATCATAGGGGATTACAGAAGAGTTGCTTTATATGGTGTGGACAGATTAATAAAAGAAAGAGAAGAAAGATATGTAGCATGTGATCCTTCTGATATGACAGAAGATAAAATAAGATTAAGAGAAGAGATTTATGAACAAGTAAAAGCATTAAAAGCACTAAAAAGAATGGCGTCAGCATACGGTTTTGATATTTCAAACCCTGCAACAAATGCACATGAAGCTATTCAATGGACGTATTTTGCCTATTTAGCAGCTACTAAAGATCAAAATGGAGCTGCGATGAGTATAGGAAGAGTTTCAACTTTCTTAGATATTTTTATAGAAAGAGATTTAAAAGAAGGAATTATAACAGAAAAAGAAGCTCAAGAATTAATGGATCATTTTGTAATGAAATTGAGATTAATAAGATTTTTAAGAACACCTGATTACGATGCATTATTCTCAGGAGATCCTGTATGGGTTACTGAATCTATTGGAGGAATGGGATTAGATGGGAAATCTCTTGTAACTAAAAATAGTTTTAGAATACTACATACACTGTATAACATGGGAACTTCACCTGAACCTAATTTAACAGTTTTATGGAGTGAAAGTTTACCTGAAGCATGGAAAAAATACTGTGCAAAAGTTTCCATAGATACATCATCAGTTCAATATGAAAATGATGATATAATGAGACCTCAATTTGGAGATAATTATGGAATTGCTTGTTGTGTATCTCCAATGGCAATAGGAGAACAAATGCAGTTTTTTGGAGCAAGAGTAAATTTACCTAAAGCACTGTTATATGCTATAAATGGTGGAAGAGACGAAAAATCTAAGTTACAAGTAACTCCAGAAGGTATATTTGAACCTATTAAAGGAGAATATCTTGAATTTAATGAAGTATGGGAGAAATTTGATAAAATATTAGATTGGTTGGCTGAAACTTATGTTAAAGCATTAAATATAATACATTATATGCACGATAAATATTCTTATGAAGCATTAGAAATGGCATTGCACAATGTAGATGTAATCAGAACTGAAGCTTTTGGTATAGCAGGAATTTCAATTATAGCAGATTCTCTTGCAGCTATTAAATATGGTAAAGTAAAAGTATTAAGAGACGAAGAAGGAGATGCAGTAGATTATATTAATGAAGGTGAATATGTTCCATTTGGAAATAATGATGACAACACAGATAAATTTGCAGTAGATGTCGTTGAAATATTTATGAAGAAAATAAGAAGTCATAAAATGTATAGAGATGCTATTCCTACTCAATCGGTATTAACAATTACTTCCAATGTAGTGTATGGTAAAAAGACAGGAAATACTCCTGATGGAAGAAGAGCTGGAGAACCTTTTGGACCAGGAGCAAATCCAATGCATGGAAGAGATACTAGAGGAGCTGTTGCATCCCTTGCTTCAGTAGCAAAGTTACCATTTGAACATGCTAATGACGGGATTTCTTATACGTTTGCTATAGCACCAGAAACATTAGGTAAAAGTGAAGACGAGAAAAAAGGAAATTTAGTAGGATTGTTAGACGGTTACTTTAATCAAACTGGACATCATCTAAATGTAAATGTATTTGGAAGAGATTTATTAGAAAAAGCAATGGAAAAACCAGAAGATTATCCACAATTGACAATAAGAGTTTCAGGATATGCAGTTAACTTTGTTAAATTGACTAAAGAACAGCAATTGGATGTTATAAATAGAACGATATCAAGTAAAATGTAACTCAATAATAAAATTAAATTGTATAAAAATTTAAGGCTATCTGAAAATTATAAAGAAATTTTAATTTTTAGGTAGCTTTTATAATTAAAATTAAACTTGAGATATTTTTATATATCTATTATAATAGACATATGAAATATTTAAATAAAAAAATAAAATATAGAGGGAATAATTATGGAAGGATACATTCATTCATTTGAATCTTTTGGAACTAAAGATGGACCTGGAATAAGGTTTGTTCTATTTTTACAAGGATGCCCGTTGAGGTGTCTATATTGTCATAACGTAGATACTTGGGATATAAAGGCAAAAAAAATTATTATGAGTCCAGACGATGTTATGAAAGAGATATTAAAAGTAAAGGGATTTATAAAATCTGGAGGAGTTACTGTTTCAGGAGGAGAGCCGTTATTACAACCAGAATTTATAAAAGAATTATTTAAAAAATGTAGAGAAAATAATATACATACAGCTATTGACACATCAGGATATATATTTACTAATAGGGTAAAAGAAGTTTTGAAGTATACAGATTTGGTAATTTTAGATATAAAACATATAAATCCTAATAAATATAAGGAATTGACAGATGTTAATTTAGAAAATACACTTGAATTTGCAAAGTATTTAAATGAAATTGGAAAGAAAACATGGGTAAGATATGTATTAGTTCCAGGATATTCAGATGATGAGGAAGATTTAAATAAATGGGCTAAATTTGTATCTCAATTCAGTAATGTTGAAAGAGTAGATATTTTACCTTTTCATCAAATGGGAGGGTATAAATGGGAAGAAGTAGGAAAAGAATATAAATTAAAAGAAACTCCAACTCCAACAAAAGAAAGCCTACAAAAAACTGAAGAAATATTTTCTTCTTATGGTTTAAATATAGGGATATAAGTGTTATAATAATATTTAAATAGGAGTTTTATCAATATATAACGAACTAAAATAATATATAAATATATAAAATCAAGAGGTAAGTATGAAAAAAATAGGAGTTGTTGTCGAATATAATCCTTTTCATAATGGGCATTTATATCAGATTAATGAAATAAAAAAAAAATTTGGAAATGATATTCTTTTGGTAATAGTAATAAGTGGAGATTTTGTTCAAAGAGGAGAAATTTCTTATCTAGATAAATGGGAAAAAACAAAGATTGCATTAAATTACGGAATTGATTTAGTTATTGAATTACCTCTTTATTATTCTATCCAAAATGCAGAAGTATTTTCTAAAATGTCTGTAAAAATACTAGATTATATGGAAATGGATATTCAGGTTTTCGGAGCAGAAAATGAGGAAATAGAAAAATTATATGAAATAGTAGCTCTTCAAGAAAAAAAAGAATATAAAGAAAGTTTTTTTTCTAAGATGAAAAACGGCAACAGTTACAGTAATTCTCAAAGATTAGTTTTAGAAGAATATGGTTGTAAAGAAATAGTTAAATCTAATAACATTCTTGGAATAGAATATATAAGAACAATAAAAAATGAAAAACTTAAAATAGAACCGTGTATAATAAAAAGAGAAGTTTCAGAATATATAGAAAATGAAATAGGAGAGAATAGAGAAAAAATAGCTAGTGCGTCTTTTTTAAGAAATAAGTTAAATTTTGAAGAAAATAGTGAAAAAAATAAAGAAAAAGTTTTAACGAATATAAAAAGATTTTTACCTAAAGAAGTATACGAAATTATATATAATAAAGAAATTATAAATAATAAAAAGAAATCAAATCTAAAGTCTATAAAAGATAGACTATATGAAATTATAAAATATAAAATATTAACAAACTCAAAGAAAAAGATAATGGAAATATATGATATGACAGAGGAAATATATGTTAGAATTCACGTTGGATTATTAAATTCTAAAAATCATAAACAGTTTTTAGAAAGGGTCAAATCAAGAAATTTTTCAATTAAAAGAATAGAAAGACTAATGTTAAACGTGTTATTAGATATAGAAAAGAAAAGCGTAGACTATAATATTGATTATGTTAGAATTTTAGGTTTTAATGAGAAAGGTCAAAAATATTTAAAAAAACTTAAATTAAAAGATAAAAAAAATATTTTTGTTAACTGGAAAGATATAGAAAAACAAATTGAAAGTAAAAAATTAAAAATAGAAAAAAATGGTTTTCTTATAAAACAAATGTTTTTTGAAGAAAACGAAAAATTAAATCCTATTATTATGAATAAGCAAGAGGGATAATAATAAATATGAGTTAGAATATAGGAGGAAATGTGGGAATATTAATAATTATTAATGTGGTGTTTACAATATTTTTATTTACTTTAGCGTATATGTCTATAAGATATTTTATAAATCAAATTGAAAAATATCCTAAAGTAACTTTTGAAGAGGTTTATAATAGTAAGAAATTAAGACAAAAATATAATATAGAAGATAAAGCAAACCCATTTGATTATGGATTTAATTATAAAGAAATAGCCTATAAATCATCTAAAATAAATCTATATGGATGGTTGATAGATAATAAAGATGCAAATAAAACTTTAATAATATGTCATGGAAGAGGGGTAAATAGACTTGCCTCTATTCAGTATTTACAAATATTAAAAGATACAGGTTTAGATAAGGAATATAGTGTTTTTATTCCTGATTTAAGAAATTCTGGGAAATCAGATGATTCAAAAACAAAATTAGGATATGATTTTGCTCAAGACATATTCCATACAATGGAAATGCTGAATGAAAATTATAGTAAAAATAATTTCACACTATTTGGATTTTCTCAAGGTGGAATGGGTTCTGCAATAGTTTCCAAACTTTATCTTAAAGCTTTAAGAAAAAAAGGATTAAAAATAGACAAGTTAATACTAGATAGCTCTATTTCCAACATAAAAAAAAGAATAAAAGAAGATGCAAAAAAAAGAAAAGTACCAAAATTTATATTAAGCGTTGTTGTTAGAGTATTTAATGTTAGAGTTGGAAATAAGTTGGATAAGTTAAGGTTATCTTATTTATTAAAAAGAATTCCTACTTTAATAATTCAAACTAAAAATGATAAAGCTACAACTTATGGTATGTTGATGGAAGAGTATAATGAAATTTCTCAGTATAAAAATATACAATTAAAAATATTTGAAAAGGGTTCTCATACTAGAATATATGCCGAACCTGAATATAAAGATGAATATACTAAAACAGTTGGAAATTTTTTGAGAGAAAATTAAAAAGGGGTTGGTGAAAAATGTATGTCCAATATAAAATCTAAATTGACAAAAAAGAGTTATTTAATATATGGAATGGGAGTTTCCTACTTCATGTTAGACCAATTATATAACCAGTGGTTGACTTATTACTATTTACCGCCAGAAACAGAAAAAAGCCTAACTCCTTTATTGAAACCAGGGTTTTTAATATTAGCTTTTGTAATAGCAAGAATTATAGATGCCATTTCAGATCCTCTAATAGGGTATTTATCTGATAATTCTAAATCAAAATTTGGAAAGAGATCTTTTTTTATGATGATTGGAGGTATACCATTAGGGATACTAATGATAATGTATTTTTATCCACCAAAACATTCTCAAATGGCTACTCTTATTTATTTATCCATAGTAGGAGGTTTCTTTTGGATATCTTATACACTAGTTGGAGGTCCTTATAATGCATTAATTCCTGATCTTTCTAATACAAAAGAAGAAAGACTTAATTTATCAACTGTACAATCAGTATTTAGATTAATCTTCACAGGAATAGCATTAATTATCCCTGGAATATTAATAGACATGCTTGGAAATGGAAATTCAGAAATAGGTATAAGAAAAACTGTAATAATTTTAACAATATTTGCTTTGATAGGGATATATATATGTGTATTTGGTTTAAGAGAAAAAGAGTTAGTTACAGAAAAAGTTGAAAATAAAAAATTAAATTTCAAAGAATCATTAAAATATTTAAATGATAGAGAAATAATTTTATATTTTTTAGGATTTTTCTTTTTCTTTTCAGGGTTTAATTTGCTAAGAGGAGTTTTAAATTATTATTTAAAAATAGTAATGAAGCTACCATTAAGTAATATCACGCTAATTTCATTGTTGTTATTTGGTGTTGCAGGATTATGTTTTCCTATAACAAATAAATTGAGTAAAAAATATTCTTATAAAAAAATATTAATATTAGATATATTATTACTAATAACTGGGACTATTGGTTTACTTTTTGTAAATAGTAGTTTAAATTATTTAGCATATATCATGTTTGCTATATGTGGTTTAGGTCTAAGTGGAGCAGCTTTTATTTTTCCTCAAGTTATGTTAAGTGAAATAACAGCAAAATTATCTGAATTTAAGAAAGTAAGTTTAGAAGGATTCTTTTTTGGAATACAAGGTTTATTTTTGAAGTTAGCATTTTTAGTTCAACAAGTAGCTCTTTCATCTATAATAGTAATTGGAAGTAACAAGACAGAATTAGGATTAAAAAGCGCAACTGAATTAGGAGTTAAAAGTGCTTTGTTCACAGCATTAATATTTTTTATAGTGTCGTTATTTTTTTATAATTTAAAAAAGAATGATTAATTTTAAGGAGGTTTTCATGGAAATTAAAGAGTTACAAGTAATAGCAAAAGAGTTAAGGAAAAACATTGTAGAAATGATTTATAGAGCTAAATCAGGGCATCCTGGAGGCTCATTGTCAATAGCTGACATTTTATCTGTACTGTATTGGAAAGAAATGAATGTTGATCCAATAAATCCTAAATCTGAAAATAGAGATAGACTAGTTTTAAGTAAAGGTCATGCAGCACCTGCTCTTTATGCGGCTTTGATAGAAAAAGGATATGTAAGTAAAGATTTGATACCTACACTTAGAAAATGGCATTCTCCATTACAAGGTCATCCAGATATGAAAAAATTAAATGGAGTTGAAATGTCTACTGGGTCCCTTGGTCAAGGGTTATCAGTTGGAAATGGGATGGCTTTAAGCAGTAAAATTTTTAAAAATGATTATAGAGTATATGTTATATTAGGTGATGGAGAATTGCAAGAGGGGCAAGTTTGGGAAGCTGCAATGACTGCCGCACATTATAAATTAGATAATTTAGTAGCTATAATTGACTATAACAATTTACAAATAGATGGAAAAGTTTCTGATGTAATGGGGGTTTTACCAATAACAGATAAGTTTAAATCTTTTAATTGGAATGTTATTGAAATAGATGGACATAGTTATGAAGAGATAATAGAAGCATTGAATGAGGCAAGAAATTTAAAAGGAAAACCTACAGCTATAATTGCTAACACAATAAAAGGTAAAGGAATTTCATTTATGGAAAATAATGGTGCATTCCATGGAGCAGCTCCAAACGATGAGCAATATAAACAAGCTATGGAAGAATTAAAATAAGGAGGGTATTTAAAGATGGAAAAAAAATCTACTAGACAAGCTTATGGAGAGGCATTAGTAAAATTAGGTAAAGAAAATAAAGACGTGATAGTACTTGAAGCTGATTTATCAAAATCTACGATGACTGCATATTTTCAAAAAGAATTTCCAGAAAGACATATAAATGTTGGAATAGCAGAAGCAGATATGATGGGTACAGCAGCAGGATTTGCTACAACTGGTAAAATACCTTTTGCATCAACGTTTGCACATTTTGCAGCAGGGAGAGCCTTTGATCAAATAAGAAACAGTATCGCTTATCCAAGATTAAATGTAAAAATATGTCCCACTCATGCAGGGGTATCATTAGGAGAAGATGGTGGTTCACACCAATCAGTGGAAGATATAGCATTAATGAGATCAATACCAGGAATGTTAGTTTTATCTCCAGCAGATGCAGTTGAAACTGAAAAGATGATACTTGCAGTTGCAAAATATGAAGGACCTGTGTACGTGAGGCTTGGAAGATTGAATATACCTGTAATATTTGATGATAGTTATACTTTTGAAATTGGAAAAGCAGTAACATTAAAAGAAGGAAATGATGTAGCTATATTTGCCACAGGATTAATGGTATATGAAGCATTAGAAGGAGCTAAATTGTTAGAACAAGAAGGTATAAATGCAAGAGTAATAAATGTTTCAACAATAAAACCATTAGATGAAGAGACTGTTTTAAAAGCAGCAAAGGAATGTAAATTTATAGTTACAAGTGAAGAACATTCAATTATTGGTGGTCTTGGAAGTGCTATTTCAGAATATTTATCAGGAGTTTACCCAACAAAAGTTATTAGACACGGTATAAATGACGAATTTGGACAAAGTGCAGATGGAGAAACAATGTTAAATAATTATAAACTAAGAGCTAAAGACATAGCAGAAACAGTATTGAAAAATAAATAGAAAAAAATATTAATTGTATAAAGTAAAGTGGAGGTAATGATAAATGTTTAACCCTATTCGAGAAGTGTTTAAGAATATAGTAAAAGAGAAAGGAATGTTTTTTTCGTCACTAATATCATTGACAATAGTATTTGTATTACTGGATATGTTTGTTTTTGGTATATTTAATATTAATGATTTCAAATCAAAAATGGAAAATTCTAACCAAGCCATAGTATATGTAAAAACGATGACAGAAGATGAAATAAGCCAATTTCAAGGAAAGCTTTTACAAATAAATGGAATTAAGACAATCAAATATGACTCAAAAGAAAGTGCATTAGGACTTCTTGAGCAAGAGTTAAATGTAGATTTATCTGAAGAGGAAAATCCACTATTAGATAGTTTTTATGTATACGTAGATAGGAAAGTAAATGCTGATACTCTAAAGGAAGAATTATTAAAAAATCCTGAAATAGTAGAATTAGATATGAGAACAGAAGAAATAAATAAATTAAATAAATTTAGCGAAAAGTTAGATCAATTTGCATTATTTGGTGGAATTGGTTCATTATTATTTACTATAATTTTAATATCAAATATAATAAGTT
>JAGOWQ010000065.1 GCA_018060185.1 Leptotrichiaceae bacterium
AATAAATCATAAAGATGCTATA
Organism: Leptotrichiaceae bacterium; assembly: GCA_018060185.1. Taxonomy (GTDB): domain Bacteria; phylum Fusobacteriota; class Fusobacteriia; order Fusobacteriales; family Leptotrichiaceae; genus JAGOWQ01. The sequence goes on from JAGOWQ010000065.1 coordinate 23, forward strand.
TTTACTAATATTAGGACAAGAAATGTGAGAGAGTTAATAGTTTTATTATCATTGTCTGATATGTATATAGGAAATGACAATGGACCTAGACATTTTGCTCAAGCTGTAGATACTCCAAGTTTTGCAATATTTACTACAATGGACAATAAAAAATCATTTTGTCCCCATAATAACTTAAGGCATAGAGCAGTTGATATGCAGAATGTTTTGAAAATTAATGATGAAGAATATTTAAAATATATTAAAGAACAACAGGAATTTGTAAAAGATATACCTTACAATTTTGTTGAAGAATTTGTAATTAATATGATAGAAGAAATCGGTATTTTAAAAAAGTGATTATGTAAAGGACGGTAATGGAAATAAAAAAATATAGTAGAATAGAGGGTTTATTTGGTTTAACACTCGTAATAATTTTTATTTCAAAAAGTTTATTTAATATTTTGTTCGGAATACTATTTTTAATGTCAGTATATAAACTAGTCAAAAAAAATAAAATTAATAATAATTTGGTAATGATTTTATATACTTTGACACCTTTAATAGGTTTATTAATAAATGGTTATATTTTTGGATTTGAAGGAGTAAAAAACTATTTAGATGTTGAAAGAGGAATGATATTTTCTTTTATATTTTTGGTTTTTAATTTATCATTAAACGAATACGAGAGGATAAAAAATTGGATATTAGTAGGTGGGGTAAGTTCAGCTATATATAGTGGGATATCTTTTATTACTCCTAAATTTTTAGGGATAAAAACTTACTATGAAGAGTATAAAAGAACGAATAAAATGGCTAGCTTTCAAAATCCCATAAGGTGGGCAAGACTACTTCAAATAATGGTGCCATATAGTTTTATTAATCTTGAATGGGTAAAAAAGAGGGTTTATAAAATACTTTTTATTATTTTATCAATATATTTTATTTGGAATATTGTAATAAATGGACAAAGGGCAGCGATATTAGGGGCTTTTATTTCAATGACAATATTTTTTTTAATGTATATATTTTCGTTAAAAAAGAATAGGATTTTACACATATTGATAATTTCGGTGGTTTCATTAATTTTAGGTTTTTCAATTACTCATGAAAATAAGATGATAGAAAAGAGAATAATATCTATATTTGATATTAATGAAAATATATCTAATAGAGTAAGAGTGGATTTTTGGAAAACAGGAACGGATATATTAAGGAGTAATAACTACATGGGAGTAGGATCTGGTAACTCAAGAAAGGTCTTTGAAGAGTTTATATCTAAAAGAAGTAAGACATATGTTAAAGAATATTATAAATATAAAGAAGGAACTCCTTTTGAAAATAATTATTTGAATATAGTAGTAGAAAATGGAGTGTTATACTTTTTATATTTTATAGGTGTACAAATGGCTATATTAATAGAAATTTTTAAGGGTTATTTAGCACAGAATTGTAAAGATAAAAAAATAAAGTTAATGATAATCTTTTCTTTAGTCGTAGGAGATAGAATATTTATGTTTTTTTATCCTGGAACAGACACATATGTTGAATTTTTAATTACTTTTTTGATATTTTATGCTTTTAAGTTAAAAGAAGTGGAGAAATTGGATGTATAATTGGAGATATTTAAGTAAAACAAATATTGATTTTCTGAATATTGTTTTATTTACTAAATATAAAGTGATTAAAATACTAAAGAATGATCAGAGAAGTCTAGTGGAAATAATAGAAATTGAGGATAGGAAATTTGTATTAAAAATTCCAAAAGAAAAGAATAATAGAAAATGGCAAAGACTTATAAATGTTTTTCGCGGATCAGAATCTTTAAGAAATTATAAAACTATGGAAAAATTAGAAAAAATGGGAATAAATTCTACAAAGGCAGTATTTGCGGCAGAAAGGAGAACACCTTTTGTTAAAGACTCGTTTCTCATAATGGAAATATTGGAAGGCGAAGGTATATTAAAAAAAGATTATTCAAAAGTAATTAGTGGCCTTAATGATATTCACTTAAAAGGTTATCTTCATGGAGATTCTCAGATACAAAATTTTATGAAAAAAGATGATACGATTTATATGATAGACTTAAAATTGCAAAAAAATATTTATGGGAGCATTGGTAGAATGTACGAATTTATATATTTGCAAGAAAGCTGTCCTGAAATAGAGTGTTATTATGGAGATATTTTTAAAAGCTTAAGTTTTAAATTAGCTTTATTTTGGAATAAATGGTTACATTTACATGGGAAAATCAGAAAAATTTTAAAGGGGAAAAAATGAAAATAAGTGTTATAGTTTGTGTGTACAATCGTTTAGAGTACTTGAAAAACTTGATAATATGCTTAAATAAGCAAACAATAAAGCCATATGAGCTAATTATTGCAGACGATGGATCAAGTGAAGATGTAAATGAAATATTGGGTGGCTTTGAAAATTTTGAATATAAAGTTAAACATGCATATCAAGAAGATAGAGGTTTTAGATTAGCTGCGTCAAGAAATAATGGTTTTCGAGAAGTAGAAGGCGATTATGTAGTTTTTTTAGACCAAGATGTAATCTTTGATGAAACTTTTTTTGAAAAACTTATGAAAAGAGTAAAAAAAGGAACTTTTATGAAGATTACAGGTATTAATACTGATGAGAATGAGAAAAAATACATAGAAGAAGAACTAAAGAAAAATGTATTTTATAAAATGATAATTCCTCAATATAAAATAGGGAAAATAAGAAAACAATATATAAAAGATATTTTTTATGTGATTTTTTATAAATTGAAATTAAGAAGTAGAGCAGCAAAAATAGTGGGGTTAGCCTTTGGTGTTTGGAAAGAAGACTATATTAAAATAAATGGTTTTGATGAAGGATATGAGGGTTGGGGATATGAAGATGATGATTTTGGGAATAGATTGACTGTAGCAGGGATTTATGGAATTCCTTTTTTACCAAAGTATCCAATAGTCCATATGTATCATCCTTTTGATCCAACAAAAAAAAAGAGTATGAATGAAGAATATTATCGAAATAGAAAGAAATATATTTTTGAAAAAAAAGATTATTTTTGTAAAAAAGGACTAAGGAGATAAATTTATGATAGAAAAGAAGATAAATTATGTATGGTTTGGAGGAGACAAACCCAAAGAAATTTTATTGTATATAGAAAATTGGAAAAAAAAGATGCCTGATTATGAAATTATAGAATGGAATGAAAAAACATTTGATTTAGATAAGGAAATAGAAAAGAACGCTTATTTAAAAGAATGTTACAAAAGAAAATTATGGGCTTTTATGGCAGATTATGTTCGTGTAAAAGTTTTATATGAATATGGAGGAATTTATTTAGATACAGATGTGGAAGTTGTTAAATCTTTTGATGAATTATTGGATGCAGATGTATTTTTAGGTTATGAGACAAAAGGGGTAGTAAATTGCGCAGTGGCAGGAGCTAAATCGAAAACAATTTTTTTTAAAAAAATATTAGATTTTTATGAAAATGATATATGGAAATCAAATAAATACATTATTACAGATATTTTTACAGAAATTATAAAAAATAATAATTTTATTGAAAATATAAAAATATACCCAGAAGAATATTTTTATCCATATAATTACAATGAAGTTTTTTCAAGGGAATGTATAAGAGAAAATACTTATGCTATACATCACTGGGAAAAAAGTTGGAAAGAGAACACTAAAGTATATTATTTAAAATATAAACACCTTCCTTATACAAGAGCTAAAATCAAGTATTTTTTTAAGCAATTTAGCATATTTTTTAAAAATTTAAGAAAAAATAAATTTTAAAAAGGTGTGAGTATTAAAATGTTAAAAAATTAAAATTAATTTATATCCTCATTCTCTAAAAAGAGAACTATCAGAAGAATTTTTAGTTTTAAGGAGAGAAATTTATGAATAAAGTAAAGTTAATTTATAATCCTCATTCAGGAAAAAGAGAGCTGTTAGAAAATTTTGATATTATATTTAAATGTTATCAAGAAAAAGGATATTCAATAGATATTTTTAGAGTAGGAAGAGGAATCGAAATTAAGGATGCTTTTATAGGGAATTATTTAGAATATAACCATGTATTGATTGCTGGTGGAGATGGGACTGTTAATAACGTTGTTAATGCTATGAAAAATGCAAATATAGATTTACCGATAGCGGTACTTCCAGTAGGAACAGCCAATGATTTTGCGGGGAATTTTGGAATCTCTAAGAATATTGAAGAGGCATGTAATCAAATACTTGATTCAGAAGTAAGAAGTATAGATTTGGGGATAGCTAATGATAGATATTTTGTAAATATACTGAGTACAGGATTATTTACCGATATTTCTCATAAAGTAGACCAAAAAATGAAAAAGAATTTTGGTAAATTGGCTTATTATCTTAGAGGAATAAAAGATGCTTATAATATAAAACCTTTGGAAATAGATGTAGTATCTCATGAAAATGAAAATCTTGAAGAAAAATATATAATGTTTGTTTTTAATGGAAGAACTGCTGGAAGAATAAATTTAGCTTATAAAGCAGAAATAGATGACGGAATGTTTGATGTTATTCTTATTAAGGCAAAGGGAATAATGAAATCTATAAATATATTTTTTAAGATATTCAGTGGGACTTACCTCGAAGATGAAGAAGTAGTTGAGTACTTTAAAACAGATGAGTTGTTTATTCATTCAGATGAAGAAATAATAATAGATGTAGATGGTGAAAAAGGACCGAAATGTCCTTTAGAGATAAGGTGTATAAAGGGTGGATTAAAAATTTTAGGGTATAAATAATTTAAGGAGACAGAATGAGAGATAAACATAAAGATATTTTTAGATATATTGCAGGAATTCCAAAAAGTTTTTATTTTAATTTTAAGAAATTTGGATTTCTTAAAGCCTTAAAATTTCCAGTAATTCTTTCAAGTAATGTTATTTTGGATAATGTTTCAGGAGATATAGAAATAAAAAAAATGAAACCTTTTGGAGTACGAATAGGATTTGGGCATTCAGACATTTACGTATATCAAGGAGAAAAAACTATTTTAAAAAATACTGGAAAGATAATTTTTAATGGAAAATGTAAAATAGGATTTGGTTCTGGAATTTCAAATGAAGGAATACTGGAATTTGGAGAGAATTTTTCTATTACATTTAGAGGTAAAATTGCTTGCAGAAAATCTATAAAAATAGGTAATGATTGCATGGTATCTTGGGATACTCTGATAATGGATACAGATCATCATGATATATTTGAAAATAAATTGAAAATAAATGAGAGTAAACCGATAGTAATCGGAGACAAGAATTGGATTGGGGCTCGGGCAGTTATTTTAAAAGGAGTTACTCTTGGTAATGGAAACGTAGTAGCCTTAGGAGCCATTTTAACAAAAAAATATGATTGTAATAATAAAATTATAGCAGGAAGTCCTGCTAAAATAATAAAAGAAGGAATAGAATGGAAATAGACACTTACGTTTTAAAAAATCTATTTCCCTTTAAATTTAAATATCAATCACAAAAGTAGGTAACCATGAAAAAAATATTAATATTTCATACAGCATTTATAGGAGATATAGTTTTATCTACAGCTCTTGTAAAAAATATAAAAAAGCTTTAT
>JAGOWQ010000066.1 GCA_018060185.1 Leptotrichiaceae bacterium
CACTAGTTGAAGAAGTTGCAGATGAAGTATTTTATATACCTAATGTAGAGGATGACTATACAGGATTTTTATCGATAATAATACATCAGTTATTAGCGTATCACTTATCAAAATTAAAAGGAAATGACGTAGATAAACCTAGAAATTTAGCAAAATCAGTAACTGTAGAATAAACAGTAAATTAAATATAAAAGTTATAATAAATTGAAAAAGAAAGGATGAAAAAATATGGATTTTAATAATATTAAGAAAAACGCAGAGGAGGCTTTAAATAAAGCTATTGATGGAGCAAAGGATTTAGCGAGTAAAGCAGTTGATAATGCTGAAGAGTTTGTATCGAGTGATACTGTTAAAAATGTAAAGACAGGTGCAGAAGAAGCTTTAAATAAAGCTGTTGATGGAGCAAAAGATATAGCAGATAAAATAGTTGAAAATGATATAGTTAAAAATATAAAATCAGGGACAGAAGATGCTTTGAACAAGGCAGGAGAGGTTGCAAAAGATTTAGTTGATAAAGCAAGTGACTTATTGAAAAAAAAATAAATATTAAAAAAATGGGAGTCTTCCCATTTTTTTAATATAATTTTACATAAAATTCACTTATAATAAAATTATGATAGATGTAATATTTTTATAAGTAATTTCTTAAATTTTAAAATAATGTTAAGAGAGGTAAAAAATGTATAATACTCAACTTGAAACTTTTATAAAAGTGGCAGATATGGGGAGTTTTTTCAAAGCAGGAGAAGAACTTTACGTTACTCCCACAGCTGTGATTAAACAGATAAATATATTGGAAAGAAGATTAGGGCTAGAACTTTTTATTAGAACACACCGTGGATTGACGCTCACAGAATCTGGAAAATCACTATATAAAGATGCAAAATATATAATAAAGTATTCTAAGGAATCTGTTGAAAGAGCAAGAAAAAATGATATTGAGAGCAAAAATATAATAAGGCTTGGTACTTCACCAATGACTCCTGAAAGAAAACTCATAGACATTTTAAATAAAGTAAGAAAACATTTACCTAATTTAAAATTACAACTTATTCCTTTTGAAAATAAACCTGAAAATGCAAAAGAAATACTTAATAACATGGGTAAAGATATAGATATTGTTGTAGGTATTTATGATGAAATATTATTAGGAAGTAGAAATTGCACTGTAACCAATTTATTTTATGAACCTCTAAGATGTGCTGTTTCTATAAATCATAGACTAGCGGATAAAGAAATTCTTTCTTATGAAGATTTATACGAGGATAATGTAATGATTATTCATAAAGGATGGAATAACGCTATGGATAAATTAAGATCAGAGATTATTCATAAACATCCTAAAATAAACATTAAAGATTTCAATTTTTTTGACTTAGGAATATTTAATCAGTGTGAGAATAGTAATGATATACTTGTATTGGCAGATAATTTTATAGGAGTTCACCCATTATTAAAAATAATTCCTGTTGAGTGGGATTTTAGTACTCCTTTTGGAGTAATTCATTCAACTAATCCAAGTGAAATAGTAAAAGAATTTTTAAATAAAATAAAAGAAGAATTGTCAATAATTGAGAAATAATTTTGAAAATAATAATTTTAAAAAAAGATTGACTTAGAGTTAACTTCAAATGATAAGATACTATTAGATTATAATTAATTGATGTAATGAAATAAAATTATATTCTAAAATAAAAATAAAAATAGGAGGTAATATTATGAAATATGTAACTTTAAATAATGGATTAAAAATGCCTATACTTGGATTTGGTGTGTTTCAAGTGGCAGAGGGTCAGGATACAGAAGAAGCAGTTTTAGCAGCAATAAATGTAGGATATAGATTAATAGATACTGCTCAAGTCTATGGAAATGAAGAGGCTGTGGGAAGAGCAATAAAAAGAAGTGGAGTTCCCAGGGAAGAGCTATTTATAACTACAAAATTATGGATAAGCAGCTCAGGTTATGAAGAGGCAAAAAAAGCGTTTCAAGTATCTCTTGAGAAGTTAGGACTTGACTATATAGACTTATATTTGATACATCAGCCTTTTAATGATATATATGGTTCATGGAGAGCAATGACGGAATTGTATAAAGAGGGTAAGATAAAATCTATAGGAGTAAGTAATTTTTATCCTGATAGACTTGTAGATTTTATATTAAATAATGAAATAGTACCAGCAGTGAATCAAGTAGAAACACATCCGTTTAATCAGCAGATTGAAGAAAATGAAATTATGAAGGAATATGGAGTACAAATTGAATCATGGGGACCTTTTGCAGAAGGTAAAAATGAAATATTTAAGAATGAAGTTATAAGTGAAATAGGTAATAAATATAATAAATCTGTAGCACAAGTAATATTAAGATGGCTTATTCAAAGAGATATCGTAGTTATTCCAAAAACAGTAAGACCAGAAAGAATGAAAGAAAATTTTGATGTATTTGATTTTGAGCTTAATACTCAAGATATGATTAGAATAACTGAACTCGATACTAAAAAGAGCCTTTTTATAAATCATAGTAGTGTTGAAGCTGTTAAGCTTTTGAATAGTTATAAACTTTAAAATATCAATTTTGTTCATAGATAATACAGTGTTTAATTTAATAACTTAATTCCTATATCAATATTTTTTTAATCTAAAGAGTATAAAGAAAAAATATTAAATAATTAAATAAATAATCCTGATGTAAAAATATATGAAAATGAACGTAAAGAAATAGAGGAAATTTATAAAATTTTTTATTAGTATAAAATAAATAAAAATATAAAGGATTTAAATGAAATATTGGACAGTAATTTATTGACACATATGACAGGATATAAACAAAGTAAGGATGAATGCTTTTCTCAAATAAAAGATGAACAGATGAAATATTACGGATATACTATTGATATATAGATATTATAGTAAATGAAAATACAGGACAGTTAATAGGAAGAAGTAAAACTGATGCAAGAATTTATGGTTCAAGAAAAAAATGGAAAGTAAATATATAAAAGAGGTGATTAAAATGTCAAAAAAATTAATAGCATATTTTTCGGCAAGTGGAGTAACAAAAAAAGTAGCAGAAAAAATTTCTGAAATTATAGGAGGGGATTTATTAGAAATAGAGCCTACAGTTCCTTATACTAAGGATGATTTGAATTGGAATGATAAAAAATCAAGAAGTACTTTAGAAATGGAGGATAAATCTTTCCGTCCTGAAATTATAAAAAAAATGGATGATTTAGATAAGTACGACACTATATTTGTCGGTTTTCCTATATGGTGGTACATAGCCCCAACTATTGTAAATACATTTTTAGAAAGTTATAATTTAGAAGGAAAGAAAATAGTACCTTATTTTACATCAGGAGGAAGTGGAGCAGGAAAAACAAATGAATTTTTAAAATCATCATGTAAAGGTGCTATATTGATTCCATCACAGAGATTAAATGTTTTTGATGAAGAAGGAATTAAAAATTGGATAAAGGAATTAAATTTATAATAAATATTTTAATGTGAATTCAAAATATATAACAACTGATAAATTTTAAAATAAATATAAAATAAAAAAAGGAAGTAAAAACTATATTGTTATAGTATGCTTCCTTTTTATTATTATGGATGAATTAATAGAGTTATAAAAATAATTTATTTTATTATATTTATAATGAAAAATAATTAATATTTTATATAACCAAAAGGTATAAACTGAAATACTTTTTTAGACTTCTATATAATTTAAAATTAATATATAATTATTTTAGAAACAGAGAATAAGTTAGAATACAAATAATAAAATATTAGGAGATGATTTAAATGGATTTAAAAGAATTAAAAGAAAAATTCGAATTAAAGGAATTAGTTGATACATTTTCAACTTTATCAGATACAAAATCAGTTCATGAACAGACATTATTATTTACAGAAAATAGTCTTATTGAAGTTTATATGGAGCAAAAAAAGGTATTTGAACTACATGGAAGAGAGGAAATTGAAAATGCATTTATACCTTTTTTGGAACCTTTTAAAGATGTGTATCATCAAGGAGGTCAGCAAACAATAACAGAACTTACAGATACGACAGCAAAAGGAACTTCTTATTGTTTAGTTGTGCTTGTTGATGAAGAAAATGGGAAAAAAAGAATTACTAAACACGGAGTAGTGTATAACGATGAATTTGTAAAAGTTAATGAAAAATGGTATTTTGAAAAAAGAATATCAAACTTTATATGGACTACTATAGAATTTTATGAAATATAATGAAACACGTTAATATTTTTGTTTGACTATTAAAATAGATATTTTAAAAATAATATGATATAATTTTAGAGTGGAATAAAAAATAAATATATTAAAAGGCGGTATATATTGAAGAAAATAATATTAATTTTAATTTCAATTTTCTTTATGTTTTGTGGAAATAATGAAAATATTAGTGAGGATAATGTGATAAAAGAATATACATATAAAATAGAAGAACTAAAAATAAAGAGTGGAAACAATGAAATTTGGGGGCAAATATATACTCCAGATAATTTAAAAAAAAGAGCTAAAACAATAATAATATCTCATGGATTTAATGGCTCTTATGAGTTTGGTTTGTATTATGCAGAAGAACTTGTAAAAAAAGGGTATGTGGTTTATGTATTTGATTATATAAATGGATCGACAATAAGTAAAAGTGGAAATAATACTAGAGAAATGTCAATTTTTGATCAAGTTAGACAATTAAAAGATGTTAGTTTTGAATTAATAAAGCAAAAATATGTAGATAAAGACAATTTATATTTGATAGGCCATAGTCAAGGTGGATTAGTAAGTGCTATAATGGCATCTGAAAATAAAGATATTATAAAAGGTCTCGTTTTATTAGCCCCAGGATTTGCTATAGCAGATTATATAAGTCAATTTTTTGAAAGTGCAGGTAATATACCTGAATCATCTACTTTTTTAAATGCTACGGTGGGTAGAAAATATATAGAAGAATTATTAGGTTATGATGTATTTGAAAAAGTCATAAAATTTGACAAAAAAGTTCTTATTATTCATGGTATAGAGGATGAAATAGCTCCTATAGAATATTCTAAAAAAGCTATAGAAGTATATAATAATGCTAAAATGATAGAAATAAAGGGTGGAAATCATAGTTTTGATAGAGAAGGAGATAAAAAAATTATTATGGATTCAGCATTAGAATTTTTGGAGAAATAATTAATATTTTTAAAATATAAAAAAAAAATAAAAAATACTTTTATTTCATCTTAAAGATGTATAAAAGTATTTTTTTTATTATTTATTTAATTCGTGAAAATTTTTAGCAATTTCTGTTGCAAGTATAGTATTATTAAATACAAGTTTTATATTAGCTTTTAAACTATCTCCCGCAGTAATTTTTTGTATTTTGTCTAGCAGAAAAGGAGTAGATTTTTTACCTTTAATTCCTAATTTTTCTGCTTCTTCAACAGCTTCTTCAATAGCTTTTGTAATGACATTATAATCCATTGAAAATTCTTCGGGAATTGGATTTGCTATTATAACTCCACCTTTTAAACCTAAATCCCATTTAGTTTTTAAAATTTCTGCAAATTCTTTTGGTGAATTAACAGCATAGTCTA
>JAGOWQ010000031.1 GCA_018060185.1 Leptotrichiaceae bacterium
TTAAACGAAATGGGAATGGATGTATATGATTGTAAAATGTCTATAACTCCTTCTCTATTTATGACAACAATATTTGAAGAATATAAATCAGATGGAGCTATAATGATAACAGCGAGTCATTTGCCTAGTTATTATAACGGATTAAAGTTTTTCTCTATTGACGGAGGTTTAGAAAAAGAAAATGTTTTTGAAATACTAGAATTAGCAGAAAAAAATAAATTAAAATGTAATATTAAATCTGAAAAAATATTAGATGAAGAAAAAGGGATAATTAAAGATAAAAAACTAGCATATGATTATGCTGAATATTTACGTGAATTAATAATAAAAGAAACAGGAGGAAAGAAAAATCCTCTTGAAGGATTTAAGGTATTAATAGATGCAGGAAATGGCGCTGCTGGATTTTTTGCAGAGGAAGTTATAGAAAAATTAGGAGGAGATTCTAAAGGAAGTCAATTTTTAAATCCAGATGGAACATTTCCTAACCACGCACCAAATCCTGAAGAAAAAGAAGCGATGGAATCAATAAAAAAAGCCGTAATTGAAAATAAAGCAGATTTCGGAATAATATTTGATGCTGATGGTGATAGAAGTGCATTTGTAGATAAAAATGGACGTGAAATTAATAGAAATAAATTAATAGCACTTCTCAGTGAAATTATTTTAAAAGATCATTCAGGAGCTACAATAGTAACAGATTCAGTTACTTCTATGGAACTAAAAAATTTCATAGAAAGTCGTGGAGGAATACATCATAGATACAAAAGAGGATATAAAAATGTTATAAATGAAGCTAAAAAATTAAATAAAAAAGGTAAATATACCCCTCTTGCCATTGAAACATCAGGACATGCAGCATTTATAGATAATTATTTCTTAGATGATGGTGCTTATATGGCAGCAGTATTACTAATTAAATTAATAAATAGTAAAAAACAAAATATAAACTTTACAGAGATATTAAGTGAATTAAAAGATCCTAAAGAAGAAATAGAATTTAGATTTAAAATAAATGATTCAGAATCTAAAAATTTAGGAGATAAAATACTTGAAGATTTAAGTGAATATGTTAAAAATGTTAATGGATGGGTAATAGAAGAACCTAATTACGAAGGTATTAGAGTAATTGTAAATGAAAATAGTTGGTTTTTATTAAGGATGTCTTTACATGAACCATTACTTTGCTTGAATGTTGAAACTGGAGAAAATGGTAATCTTAAAAAGATATTAAAAGAATTAGAAAATTTTTTAAATAATTATGAAAAAATAGATATTTCTCCGTTGAGAAAATAAAGTAAGGAGAATAATTAAATGAAAAAAAATATTATAAAAAGTTTGATTTTACTTTTAGTTTTTATATTAGGTTTGGGAAAAATTCTCATAGATAATAATAAAAATATTCAAAATAAAGAAAAAATTTCAAAAATAGTAACTAATGTTGAGTCTGAATATGATATTAAAAAAGATAAAAGTAAGAATAGTGAAAATACTACTACTAAAACTGAAAATAAAAATTATGAGATCGATTATAATCATATAATAGGTGGAGACGAGAATTTTTCTGGAAAAGTAACAGGAGGCCATACTATTTTGAGAGGTGAAGTAAGAATAGTAAAAAAAATAGGAGAACCAGCATTTAATGGAGTATACAAGGCAACTGTAGAAATAAAAAATAGAAATGGAGAATGGAAAGAAAAAACTAGTAATGGTGGAGTTAATACAATGTTTCCTGAAAATTGGAATGAAGAAAGAGTTATAGATGAAATAAATTCTGCTTGGGAAAATAGAAAAGATTACAATGGAAAAGACTCAAATATGTGGCAAGGAAAAAGCAAAAGTAATGTTTTAATTAGAGGTTATAAAACTCCTAGAATCACTGCTTATCCTGTTTTTGAGAGAGGGAGATAGGGGTAGATAATGAAAATAATATTTGGTTATTACGAAGATAGAGATTTTGGATTGACAGAATATTCTGAAATAGAGTTTTCCCCAACAGATACAAGGGAAAAAATAGAAAAAAAATCAAAATACAAAAGATATTTATTAACAGCGATAATGGAAGATTTTCCTTATATTGAAATTTTATCAGATTTTTATGATAAGATAAAAGATTTTGAAAATGGGAAGAGAGATGAACTTTTTTGGGATGGACAAGCTTTTCAACATAAAATTACTAAAGAAAAAGTAGTTTTTATTAATACTATATTTGGAGTATGTGAAGAGTATCCTATTTGGCATTGTAAATTTAAAGAATATGTAAAAACTTTAAAGTCATGGAAAGAATTTTTAGAACTTCCTATAAAAATTCAAACCAAAATAGAATTAGAAGTATAAAGATGAATGATATTATTTTACCCTTTTACTTGTTTTTTACCTTATTATTGCTATTGACAAAACAAAAAATTGAGGTATACTAGGTTAATTGGTAAATATAATTTATATCAATAGTATTATAACAAGGAGGCATATATGTCGAAAGTAGTATTAAATAAGGTTGAAAAACAATATCCAAATGGATTTAAAGCAGTCCATGGGATAGACCTAGAAATAAAAGATGGGGAATTTATGGTGTTTGTAGGACCGTCAGGATGCGCAAAATCAACAACACTGAGAATGATAGCAGGCCTGGAAGAAATAACAGGTGGGGAAGTATATATAGGGGATAAACTTGTAAATGATGTACCACCGAAAGATAGAGGGATAGCTATGGTATTTCAAAATTATGCACTATATCCTCATATGACTGTATATCAAAATATGGCTTTTGGGTTAAAATTGAAAAAAACACCAAAAGATGAAATAGATAGAAGAGTTAAAGAAGCTGCGGAAAAACTTGAAATAACAGAGCTACTAGATAGAAAGCCAAAAGAAATGTCAGGAGGGCAAAGACAAAGGGTAGCATTAGGAAGAGCGATAGTAAGAGAACCAGAAGTATTTTTGTTTGATGAACCACTATCAAATTTAGATGCTAAATTGAGAGTGTCTATGCGTGTAAGGATAACACAACTTCATCAAGAATTAAAAACAACTATGATATATGTAACACATGATCAAGTAGAGGCAATGACAATGGGAGATAGAATAACAGTAATGAAGTCAGGAAGAATAATGCAGGTTGATACTCCATTAAATTTATATCATTATCCATCAAACAAATTTGTTGCTGGATTTATAGGATCTCCTACAATGAATTTGGTAGATGGAACATTAATAGAAAAAGATAATAAAATTTATATAGATTTAAATGGCGCAGAGCTTGAAATATATGGTGAAAAAGCAGAAAAATTAAAAGATCATGTAGGTAAAAAAGTAACATTTGGAATAAGACCAGAAAATATAAGTTTGCACCATGAAGAAGATAATCTATCTAAAATAGGAGAAGTAAGTGTAGTAGAGCAAATGGGAAATGAAGAATACATATATTTTACTTTAAATGGTCACCAAATGACATGTAGACTTAATGTTGAAAATGTCGGAGATTCAGTAGGTAAAAAAGGAAATAAAATATTTAGATTTGACACGAGTAAATCTCATATATTTGATTTAGAAACAGAAGATAATATTAGTTTATAATAAAAATAAAAAATAATTTTATTAATCCAATTAAAGTTTCATGGTATGAGATTTTAGGATAAAATAAAATTATTTTTTTATTTATTTAGATAATATACTGACTTTATAATAATTTTTATAATAATTTCTATATTCTGTTGGAGAAATTTTAAATTTATGTTTGAATGCTTTAGAAAAATAATTTCCACATGAAAAACCTACTTTTTCAGAAATTTCTTCAATATTCATATTAGAATTTAATAGTAAATCAGTTGCATTTTTTAATCTTATTTTTATTATGTACTGCCCAGGTGAAATTCCAACTTCTTCTTTGAATCTTCTTGAAAGATGAAATTTTGATAAATTAACAAAATTAGATATATCTTCAATAGATATAGGCTTTGAATAATTTTTTTTAATAAATTTTTTTATGTTTTCTATGGTTGAAGAGTTTTTCTTTTTTGTATTATAATACTGATTTAAAAGTTCAAAAAGAAGATTGTATGAATATTGAGAACATTTATAAACATTATCAATTTCCCCATTTGTCGCTGCATAAAAAGTCTCCCACAGTAAAGAAATAAATTTTGAATGTGGATTAAATTTAAAAATTTGTGATTTTTCATTGTTATTAACTATTTCTTTCCATAAATTTTCTGTCTCTATAGAGAATTCAATATATAAAACTTCCCAAGAAGTGTTTTTAGGGAGATAATAAGTGTGATTACTGGGTATTTTAATAAAAAAAGCTTCATTCTTTTTGATTTTATATATATTATTATCAATTTTAATTTCCCCATTTCCTGATATTGTGTATTGAAAAAGGCAGTATGTTCCATCTTGTGGTCGTTTCATTCCATCCCAGTAATATTCAGGGCTAGTAATTTTATGTCTACCGATGGAATTTATTGTAATAAGTGGAAAAGATTTTCTAAATTTAAATATATTAAGAATCCATTCTTTATCTTTTTTTAGCATTTTTTTACCCCTTTATTATTTTTTTACTCTTTTATTTTTATTAATTCAAGTTATTATATATTATACATTAAAAACTTTATCAAAAGCAAATTAATTAAAAAATATGGAGGAAAGACGATGATTAAAAAAATAGGTATGTTAATTACAGTACTATTATTTACAATACTAAGTTGTGGTGGAGTAAAAAGTGGAGAAAATACAGGGAAAACAAAAGAACTCACATTTTTAATTTGGGATAGAGGACAAGAACCAGGAATGAGTGCAATAGCAAGAGAGTTTGAAAAAGAAAATCCAGAAATAAAAATAAAAGTAGAAGTAGTAGGATGGGATGAATATTGGACAAAACTTGAAGCGGCAGCCACAGGAGGTGTATTACCTGATATATTTTGGATGCATTCAAGTCAATTTTATGATTATGCTTCAAATGGAATGTTAATGGAAGTTGATTCAAAAATAGATAACGGATTTGAACATTTTCCAAAAGATTTAGTAACATTATATCAACTTAATGGAAAACAATATGCAATACCTAAAGATTTTGATACAATAGCAGTTTTTTATAATAAAGAGTTATTTGATAAAGCAGGGGTTCCTTATCCTGATGGAACATGGGATTGGGAAAAATATTTAGATGTTGCAAGAAAATTAACGAAAGATGGTGTTTATGGAACGGCAGCACCACTTAATGTACAAGAAGGATTTTGGAATACAATGTATCAAAATGATGGATATGTTATAAAAGATGGAAAATCTGGATACGATAACCCTAATTCTATAGAAGCAATTCAATGGTGGATAGATTTAAGTTTAAAAGAAAAAGTATCACCGACTCAAAAAGAATTTGATGAGATTACTCCATTTACTGCATTTTCTTCAGGAAAAGTAGCAATGGTTCAATTAGGAGCTTGGATGATAGCTCCAATAGAAGAAAATGCTGAATTTTCAAAAAAAGTAGGAATAGCTGCGTTACCTAAAGGTAAAAAACAAGCATCTATTTATAACGGATTAGGTTATTCAGCTTCAGCAAAAACAAAGTATCCAGAAGAAGTAAAGAAATTTTTAGAATTTTTATCTACAGAAAAAGCAAATTTAATTCAAGCAGAAAAAGTAGCAGCTATACCAGCTTATAATGGAACTCAACAAGCTTGGATAGAGCATAATAAAGATATGGATTTAAAAGTATTTGTCGATCAACTTCAATATGGAGTGATATTTCCTACATCACCACATGGTTCTAAATGGAGAGCATGGGAAAATGAACTTTTTGCTCCAGCATTTTCTGGAAGTGCAGATTTGAAAACAACGCTTAATGAGTATGCAAAAAGGATGAATAAAATGATAGATGAAGAAAAATAGATGAAGAAAAATAGATGAAGAAAAATAGATAATCTAAAAATTGAGAGGGGAATTTATGCCAAGTAAAATATCAGGTTATAAAGGGAATCAAAAAAAATTAGAAATGGCATGGGGTTATTTGATGATAGCCCCAACAATGTTAGGTTTATTAATATTAAATATATTTCCTATATTTCAAACTTTTTATTTGAGTTTTACAAAAACAGGTGCATTTGGTAAATCAAGTTTTATAGGAATTCAAAACTATGTGGATGTGTTAAAAGATAAGCTTGTTATGCAGTCTTTCATAAATACTTTTAAATACACAATATTAGTGGTTCCTTTGGGAGTATTTTTATCTTTAATAGTAGCAGTTCTTTTAAATTCAAAAATTAAAGGAAAGACAATTTATAGGACTTTATTTTTTTTACCAGTAGTTTCTGCTCCAGCAGCGGTAGCTATGGTATGGCGTTGGATGTTTAATTCTAAATACGGACTTATAAATAACTTTCTTAATACAATAGGATTAAAAGGGCCTGAATGGTTATTACAACCTAATAGTGCAATGATTGCTATAGTTATAGTTGGTATATGGAGTATGATTGGATATAATATGATAATTCTTTTAGCAGGATTGCAAGAAATATCACCAACATATTATGAAGCTGCAGAAATAGATGGAGCAGGTCCTGTAACAAAGTTTTTTTCTATAACTTTGCCCTTAGTAACTCCTACTTTATTTTTCGTAGTAATAACTACTTTAATTGGAGCATTACAGGTTTTTGATGTTATTTATATGATGATTGATAGAAAAAATGAGGTTATACCTAGAGTTCAGTCGACAGTTATGTTATTTTTTACATACTCTTTTGAAAGAAACATGAAAGGTTATGGATCAGCGATAATAATATTACTATTTTTAGTAATACTTGTAGTGACTTTCATTCAACTTAAACTACAAAAAAAATGGGTACACTATTAAAATAAAAAATATAAGGAGAAAATTATGGCAATAAATAGAGATAGAAGCAAATTATTTATTCATATTTTATTAATTGCTGGAACATTATTTATGATAATACCGTTTTTATGGACGTTGTTGACTTCTTTTAAAACAGTATCAGAATCAATACAAGTTCCACCAAAAATATTCCCAAAAGAATATAATTTTAGAAATTATTTTAATGTAGTAAGAACACTTCCTTTTTTAAATTTTTATGTAAATACGATTTTAGTTATACTTATAAGAGTGATAGTATCAACTTTTTTTGCGGCAATGGCAGCTTATGCATTTGCAAGAATAAAGTTTCCAGGGAGAGATATATTATTTATGTTTGTATTAATTCAGATGATGGTTCCAGGACAGATATTTTTAATACCACAGTTTTTGATGGTTCAAAAACTAGGGATATTGAACTCAATACCAGCATTAGTTTTTCCAGGGTTAGTAACAGCTTTTGGAACATTTTTATTAAGGCAATTTTTTATGGGTCTACCCACAGAATTAGAAGAAGCAGCTGTAATTGATGGTGCAAATAGATGGCAAATATTTATAAAAATCATGCTTCCACTTGCAAGATCAGGAATGGTATCATTAAGTATATTTACAGCTTTATTCGCATGGAAAGAGTTAATGTGGCCATTAATTGTTAACTCAACTTTAAATAAAATGCCTTTATCAGCTGGACTTGCTCAAGTAATAGGTCAGTTTGCTACTGATTATCCTGTTCTTATGGCAGGATCTGTTTTGGCAATTATACCAATGATAATAGTATTTATAATATTCCAAAAACAATTTATAAGTGGAGTAGCTTTAAGTGGTGGAAAGTAAAATAAAATAACGATAACTAATATAGAAAGGTATGGAAAGTTAGTGATAAAATATAATTCTAAAACAAGAGAGTTTCATTTATATAATAAGTATTTTAGTTATATAATAGGAATACTTGATAACGAACAATTAGGACAATATTATTTTGGCGAGAAAATAAGACATAAAGAAACTTTTTCTCATCTTTTTGAAAAAAAACAATGTGAAACACCAGTAACTCCATCATTAGATGGAAAAGGGTTTACACTAGATTTGATAAAACAAGAATATCCAGTTTATGGTACAGGAGATTACAGGGAGCCAGCACTTACAATATTTCAAGAAAATGGAAGTAGAATAGTAAATTTTATTTATAAAGAACATTCTATTACTAAAGGAAAGAAAAAGATAGAAGGGCTTCCATCAATATACGTAAATGATGGAGAAAATGCGGAGACGTTAGAAATAATTTTAGAAGACGAAGTCATAAATACGAAATTAATACTAAGTTATACTATAATTGAAAATTATTCTGCATTAATGAGAAGTGTAAAAATAATAAATAATAGTAATGAAGTTTTAAATATAGAAAAAATTATGAGTTTATCTTTAGACTTACCTGATACAAACTATACTATGATGCAATTGAGTGGAGCTTGGGGTAGAGAAAGACATGTAATAGAAAAGCCATTAACTAGAGGGATAACACTTATTGATAGTAAAAGAGGAACAAGTAGTGCAATGAATAATCCATTTGTTGGATTAAGAAGACCTAACACTACACTTGACACTGGTGAAATAATAGGGATAAATTTAATTTATAGTGGAAATTTTTCTTCAGTAGTTGAATCAGATCCTTATGATACGACTAGGGTAAATATAGGGATAAATCATTTTGATTTTAATTGGGAACTAGAACCAGGAGAAGAATTTCAAAGCCCTGAAGCTGTATTAGTCTATTCCAATGATGGAATTAACGGAATGAGTTTAACTTTTCATAATTTATATAAAAATAATTTAATAAGAGGAAAATATAAAAATAATATAAGACCTATATTAATTAATAATTGGGAAGGAACATATTTTGATTTTAACGAAGAAAAGATAATTAAAATGGCTGAAAGTGCTAGTGAATTAGGAATTGAGTTGTTTGTATTAGATGATGGATGGTTTGGAACTAGAAACGATGATTTTCAAGGTCTTGGAGATTGGGATGTGAACTTGGAAAAGCTTCCTAGCGGAATTACTGGATTAGCTGAAAAAATAAATAAACTTGGAATGAAATTTGGGTTATGGTTCGAACCTGAGATGGTAAATAAAAATAGTAAGCTTTATGAAAAGCATCCTGATTGGATAATATCTGCTCCAAATAGACATAAGACAGAAGCAAGAAATCAGTATTTTCTTGATTTATCAAGACCAGAAGTTGCTGATTATGTCTACGAGTCAGTAGCAAAAAATTTAAGAAGTGCTAATATAGAATATGTAAAATGGGATATGAATAGAACAATGACAGAAATTTATTCTCATGGAAGAAGTTTTAAAAAACAAAAAGAGACAGTACATAGATATTTTTTAGGATTATATTCTATTTTAGAGAGATTAGTAAATAATTTTCCTAATGTACTTTTTGAGTCTTGTGCTAGTGGAGGAAATAGATTTGATGCTGGAATGCTTCACTATATGCCACAAACATGGACAAGTGACGATACAGATGCAGTTGAAAGATTAAAAATACAGTATGGTACATCAATGGTGTATCCAATTCCTTCAATGGGGTCACATGTAAGTATAACTCCTAATCATCAAACGAAGAGGATTACAAGCCTTGATATGAGAGGTAACGTAGCTATATTTGGAACATTTGGATACGAGCTTAACCCAAAAGATTTATCTGAAAAGGATAGAGAGGATGTTAAAAAACAGATTAGAATGTTTAAGCAATTTAGAGAATTAATGGCAGTGGGAGATTTTTACAAAATAAAATCTCCATTTGATGGGACAGAAACAGCATGGGCAATGATAAGTCCAGATAAAAAAGAGGCTCTTGTAGGGTATTACAAAGTTCTTGTAGATGTAAATGGAGGATTTAAAAGAATAAAATTGTTTGGTTTAGATAAAAATCTTGACTATACTGTGACTAAAATAGGTGAAAAAAAATTGGAAAATATAGGTGGAGATGAACTAACAAATATTGGATTATTTGTTGGTAATGTTCAAGGACACGGATTACCAGAAGGGGATTATTATACAGAGTTATATCATATTAAAAATCTTTTATAAAAGTAATTACCAGTGTAGTCATTTAAATTAAAAATTAAAATACAAAATTCAAAGAACTGTTTAAGATAATTTATTATATAGAGAAATCTAAATAAAATTTTAAACAGTTTTTTTATTATTAATCATTAATAATAATATGACATTTCTATTTATTATCAATAGAATTAGCATTTAAATATTTGTATTATATTTGAAATATTATATAAAATACATTTTAAAATATAAATAATTATAAGTAAAGATTATATTAAAATAAAAAATTAATTTGTAAATAATGTAAAAATAAGGTATAATTAATAAAATTCATAAAAATATAAATGAAGTAAGTATAAATAGAGGATGTTAAATAAAAAATATATATAAAATTTATTTAATAGTGATATAAAAAGATTATAAAGGAGTGTGAATTAATGAGTAATAATCTAAGAAAATTATCAAAAGACTTAAGAAGTTATGCAAAGAGATGTAAAGATGTGAAGTACACGAGTGGATTGTTATTAACATTTTTATTAACAGGGATGTTATCTTTATCGACAACGAGTGTAACTAATCGAAGTATAGAACAACAAAGACAGAGCATAAATAATTCAATATCAGATATGAAACAAAGCTTTAGGAGAGCTAAAAGTGAAAATAATAAATTACTAAAGAATGCAAATTTAGAATTAATCCAATTAATGGAACAAGGAGATCAAGTAGTAAAATCTTATTGGAGTTCGTGGCAATTTGGAGTAAATTATTATTATAATAGTTGGAATGGTGTATATAAAGGAAGAGGAGATAAGGCAGAAAAGTATCCTTATGAGGGGCTATTCACTAGGAGTAGTGACTTATTTGTAAGAACAGCAATTGTAGGTGAAGACACTTATGATTCTTTAATATCAGATGGGGATATAACTTCTGCAACGACAAGATATAGAGAATTAAGATCTAAATTATCCTCAACTACTGGTCTACCAGTTTTTTCATATGGCCTTGCCAGTACAAAAGCAGAGTACACAGAACCATTAAAAATAGAAATTAATGCAAGTGTGAATCCTAAAATAATAACAAAAATAGCACCTACTGTAAATATATCACCAACAGCACCAAATGTGATATTACCTGTTACGATATCATTGGGAACACCTTCAGCACCAGGTGGATTTACACCAACAATAATACAACTTCCAACACAACCAGGAGCTCCTCAAGTAACGATACCAGAAGACTTCACACCACCCAAAATTACATTTATTGGATCAGGTTTTGGACAAGGTCAGGCAATTAGTATGCCTAGAAGTAATATTATTATCCAGAATTATAATACGTATAATACGGATTCTCTTGTGAGAATAACAACAGGAGCTTCCGGAACAACTTGGAGCGGCGGAACAATAACAGCAGTAACAAGTCCAAATGGAACAAATTATAATGTAACACCAGGAGCTTATCAGTTGACTCCTGGCTCCACTAGTTCTCTTTTAAATGCCTTTATAAATGATCTTAGGGATCGTAATGCAATTATAGATGGAGATTATGCCATGACAGACTTAGGAGGAGGAAACACTACCAAAATATTTTTAAGCCATAACCCTGCAGGTGTTGGTAATCCAGGATATGACGGACTAAATACTGCTGGAGAGAGAAAAACTGAATTTAGAGGCACGTTAGAATTGAATGGGATTACAGTTCCAAATAATTCAAACGTATTGGTTGGAGTAGAGCATCAATTGTGGAATAATGGTGCTCATGCCTCTTCTTATTCGGTATTTGAAAATAAAGGAACGATACTTCTTGCTAGTGGAAATAATATTATAGGTATAATGATTGATGATGAAAGTAATACTCAACCAGGTAATTTACCTCATAAGACATTGAATACTGGAAAAATTATTATTAATAGTAAAAATAGTATAGGAATAGATTTTGGAAGGTATAATAATAATAATTTGAAGGTAGAAGTTTCTATTGGAAATATAGAAGTAAACGGAGAAAGTAATTATGGTTTAAGAATGGATAACGTTAATTCGAATGATTATTATGATAAAGGTCTTAAAATAACTTCAGGATTGGACTCAAGTGGCGCTCCAACAAAAATTACTGTTGGTGGAAAAAATAATGTAGGTGTATCTATTACAAAATTTCTATCAAGTGTAGCAAATAGTAATCCAATAGCTAATATTTCAAATTTAAATATAGAAGTTACTGGAGAAAATGTTGTAGGTTTCTTAAGAAATGAAGAGTATTCGTCAAACAACGTGAATGATATGTTACTAAATGCTTCAACTATGGGAACTTTTAGTTTTGGAACTTCAGCTAAAAATAGTGTTCTTATTAGAAGTGATAAATATGGAATTAAAATAGAAAAAGATATAAGCTCTACACAAGGTTCTACAGGAAATATATTTGCTCAAGCCACTAAAAGTGGTAAAATAATAAATGTAGCAAAACTTTACAGTACTTTATCAAATTTTACAGGACTTCTATCTAGTGGAACTTCCACAGCTTCTGTAGAAAATTCTGGAACTATAGAGATAATTGGTTCAGGAAATAATAATGTTGGAATAGGAGTATTGGGTAATACGACTGGAACTAATAGTGGAATTATAAAAGTTTTAGGCTCAGGAAATAATAAAGCAGGGATATATAACGAAGGAACATTTACTATTTCTAATGGAAGTAATATAGAAGTTTCTGGTTCAACTTCTACAGTAGCATATAATGAAGGTAATATGAATATAGCTGGAACAGTAACTTTAAAAGGGACTAATGGAACGACAGGTATATACAGTGATGGAGGAACGGTAACATCTACATCTGGAAATAGTTTGTTTATAAATTTAGATGATTCTGCTTCATTAACAAGTAAGGGAGTAGGAACATATATAAAAGGCGGAGCAAATGTAGATATTAAAGGAGCGCAAATAACAGTAAAGGAAGGATCAGGAGGTGTTGTATCTACAGGAGCAGGATCAAAAATAGATTTATCAGGAGGAAGGATTGACTATTCTGGAGAGGGATATGCAGCCTACTCTGACGGTGTCGGTACAATCAATTTGACTAATGCTAACATATTTCTTTCAGGAAAGGCCATTGGAACAGAAATTGATCTAACTCCTGGTGCTAGTTCTCCAGTAAATTTAAATGGAGCTACAATAACAATGATGTCAAATGATGCGACAGTAGTAAACTTAAAAAATGCTAATGGACTTCTTTCTAGCACTTTGAATGGAATTGGAGGGAGTCTTGGGATAACAATAATAGATGGTTCCTCTTCTAGTGGGACAACGTATGATCAATATAAAATAGCCACTGCAGACGGTGGTGATATGACTATTAATTCTGACATGAATAAATATGCTACTGCAGATACTGGGGGTACAACTCCAGCAGACGATGATGGATATTTTTATTCTAGAAGATTTTTGGGTCAAAGACTTGATTTAACAGTTGGTACAGGAGTTACAGTAACTTCATCAACAGATACAACCTATGCTACAACGTATTTTAATAATCAAATATCTGGTCTAGAGATGAATTCTAGTTCACTGGCTACTAGTAATACAGAGGCTCAAATAAACTTATTGGCAAACTCTACAGTTATAGCAGATAGGACAAACGCTGGTTCAGGAGCAACAGGGTTATTTATAAATTATGGTACAGTTAAGACTGATACTACAAGCAAAATTTTAGTTGAAACGTTAGGAAATACTGTAAATGATAAGGGGATAGGAATATTTGCAGTTAATGGAAGTGTAGTTAATAATGAAGGAACAGTAGAAGTTGCTGGAAACGATGCCTTTGGTTTATTAGGTATGACATACAGAGTGGATCCAACTTCAGGAGTTAAAACAAATGAATTTGGAGGGAAAACTGGAGAAGGAACAATAACATTAAACAATAAGGGAACTATAGATTTATCTTCAGGTACAAATAACGTTGGAATATATGGAATAAATAATAATAATGTTCCAGGTTCTTTAAATTCAAGTAATGTAATTATAAATAATTCAGGTACAATAAAAGTTGGAGATAAATCAGTTACAGCGGCACCTGTAGGTATATATACAAATAGTGGAAATGTAACAAACTCAGGTGACATAGAAGTAGGAAAAGAAGGAGCAGGTATATACACAGAAAGTGGGAATGTAACTGTAACAGGAGGAACTATAACTATAGGAGAAGGTTCTACAGCACTTAGTATGAATTTAAGTCCAACAGGAGTAACAAATTATATTTATAGTTGAACAATTGGTACAATAAATGTAAATGGAGATAGAGTTACAGGATATAGTTTAAGAGGATTAGATAACATGTCAGCACCAGTATTATTAGGATTATTCAATGATAATTTAACTGTAAGTATAACATCAACACCGTTAGCTGGAGATAGTTATACACATTATAATTTAACAGATTCTAGATTTATAGCGAATAAAAATATGAATATTGGGAATGATGGATTTACATATATAAATGCTAAGAATTCAGCAGTAGAAGTAGACTCTACAATAACAGCGACTGGTAAAAATGCTATAGGAGCTTACCTAGATGACGATACGATAGGAGGTACTGTATTTTCAGGACCGTATGCGTTGGGAAATTCAGGGAATATAATATTATCAGGAGATTCATCAACAGGAATATATGGCAAAAATATTTCAACGGCAATAGGTAACGCTGGTACAATAACAGTTGGAGACAAAAGTACTGCGGCGTATTCAGAAGATTCTACATTAGAAAATATATCTGGAGGTAATATTAATATAGGAAGCGAATCAACAGGGATGTATTTAGTTTCAAGTTCAGGTAAAACTATTACTAATAATGGAACAATAACAGGATTAGCAGGTAAAAATAAGTCTGTAGGAATGATAGTGGAAAATACATCAACAACATTAGGAATAACACCAACATTGATAAATTCATCTACAATAGATATAAAAGGAACAGAGGGAGTAGGTATTTATTCTAGAGGAGTAAATAACTCAAATGTAGTTAATAATGGAACAATAACATTAGCTACTGGAATTAGTGAGACACTTCCAAATATAGGGATATATAGTGACAATAAGGGAAGAGTTAATAATAACACAGGAACAATATCAACAGGAGATTACGGAATAGGGATATATGCGGAAGAAGTAAGAAATGGAGGTAATATATCTGTTCAAAATTCTAGTATAGGTATATTTTCATCAGGTAGTGGATTTGTGAATTCATTGGGAAGTATTTCAGTTGGGACAGGTGAATCTGTAGGTATATTTGCAACAGGCTCAGGGAAGCTTATAAGTATGGGACCACTTAGTAGTATGACAATAGGGGACACATCATTTGGTATAGTTAATACGGGAAGTGGAAATGGAATAGTATCCGATATGTTAAATGTAAATTTATCAAATGACTCTATGTATATATATTCTATTGATACGATGGCACCTACTTCAGTGGGAGGTTCTGGTAAGAATATTGTGAATTATACAGCTATTAATATGTTAGGTTCTAGGAATTATGGAATATATTCAGCAGGGATTGTAGAGAACAATGGAAATATAAAAATGGACGCATTTAATACAATTGGAAATGTGGGAATCTTTAGTATAAATGGTGGAGAAGCCACTAATAATGCTACTATTACAGTTGGATATACTGAAATTCCATTAAGTGCTAATATAAAAGGTAGTTACGGAATAGGTATGGCAGCAGGATTTAATGGAGATGCAACAACATCTGCATTTACAGGTAATATAACTAATAATGGAATAATAGATGTAAATGGAGCAAATAGTATAGGAATGTATGGTTCAGGAGTTGGAACGACTGTAACTAACAATGATACAATAAATCTAAATGCAGATGGAGCGGTAGGAATGTATCTTGATAGAGGAGCGAAAGGATACAATTATGGAACTATAACTAGTATTGGTAGAAAAGGAGCAATAGGTGTTGTATTAAAAAATGGTGCAACACTTAATAATCAAGGTACAATAACTATAGATTCAGTAGGAGGATATGCGCTATTCAACGATGGTGGAGTGATAGAGAACTATGGAATAATAACTATAGCTAGTGGTGCTTTAAGAGAATATGCACCAACATCTGATCCGTCTATTTCTCCTGTAAGAGGAGGAGTTCAAGTAGATGGTGACGCAGGAGTAATAACAGTAAATGGGGTATCAAAACCAATAACACCAGTTTCACATTTATCAGGAGGAGTGATATCATCATTACCAGTATTTACAGGAGCATTACCAACTATATCGACACTTAGTATAGGGATGTATGTAAATACATCAGGAGTACAGTTTACTAATCCAATAGGAGGTATTAGTAATTTATTAGGATTAACGAAAGCTAAATTAATATTTGGTTCGGAAGTAGCAAAAAGAACTACAAGTAAATATGTATCGATAGATGGCAATGACCCAATATTAAAACCATATAATGCTCAAATAGTATCAAATCCTCAAATAACAGAATGGGAACACATATCAGGTTCTATTACATGGGAAGCTAGAGCAGATGTTGATCGTGGTACAGGTGAGATAAAAACTTTATATATGGCAAAAATACCTTATACTACTTATTCAGGTGATAAAGATACATATAACTTTACAGATGGATTAGAGCAAAGATATGGAATAGAAGGGTTAGATACAAAAGAAAATGAATTATTCCAAAAATTAAATGGAATAGGAAATAATGAAGAGATCTTATTATATCAAGCAATAGATGAGATGATGGGACACCAATATGCAAATACTCAACAAAGAATTAATTCAACAGGAAATATACTAGATAAAGAATTTAACTATTTGAGAAAAGAATGGGAAACTTCATCGAAAGATTCTAACAAAGTGAAAGTATTTGGTTCAAGAGAAGAATATAATACAGATACAGCAGGAGTAATAGACTATACGAGTAATTCTTATGGAGTAGCTTATACTAATGAAAATGAGACAATAAAGTTAGGAAATAGCTCAGGATGGTATGCAGGATATGTGCAAAATAGATTTGAGTTTAAAGATATAGGTAAATCAAAAGAGACACAAAATATGATAAAAGCAGGAATCTATAATACAAAATCATTTGATGATAATGGAAGTTTACAATGGACAATATCAGGAGAAG
>JAGOWQ010000067.1 GCA_018060185.1 Leptotrichiaceae bacterium
ACCATTTCCCCTTTGTTAGAGTATAATTATTTTTAAACTCCAAAATCATCATGTCTTTTGTTTTTGCTGCCTTTATTGTTGCTGGATCATTTGATTCATTAATCTCTTTTTGCAACACCAAAATTTTTGCAAAAACTTCTTCAGTTGTCTCAGCTGAATATACAGTTACTGAGAATATTAATAACGTTAATAGTAATATTAATTTCTTCATTGTGTTCCTCCTTTTTAATATATTATCCTACATAGCCTGCTTTTTTTCTCAAATTTTCGATTGTTCCAAATATTCTAATTAAATGTACATATGACGGTATGTCAAAATCTTATGAGAATTTTTTTATATTTAGTGCTGTTGCACCTTTTCTCTCTTTCCATAAGTTTCTTGAGAAATCAAGATAGATCTGTACTAATTCTTCCTCTGTAAAGTTATATTTAATACGACCCATCATTATCCCCCCTATTTAGAATGATTTGATTGTACTTCTTATTTGTATCTTGAAAATATATTTTACATTTACTGAAACATAGTATACCATAAGTTAACAATAGAGAAATTATTAGATTAGTTTTGCGGGGACTACTGGCGACACTAGTCCTTTTTTTATGTCTAAAATTCTTTAGCTCTCACACGCAATTCCATCTTTATCCCTATCTAATTTTGGTGCATATCCTGGCTCACCTTTTTTAATATTTTCATATCCTGCTGCTCTAGCTTCTGTACAATTAGCAAAAGTTATTTGCTTTGTAGATTTCTTTTCTGCACTATTTGTTGCAAATGACACTAAACAAATTGATGCTATAATTATAATTTTCTTCATTCTAGGTCTCCTTCTTGGTTTGGTATTTTGGACTAGATATATCTTTAATTATCAGTCATGTATAAAGTTATCGGCATATGATCGCTTAAGTCAATCCAGCTATTATATTGGCCTATTTCAATATTTTTGAGACTTTTATAAATATTTTTACTTCCAAATACGTAGTCAATATGAAATTCTTTTTCTAGTTTTTCTTATTATTAGAAAATAAAATGCATAGTATATTTCTTTTTTTTACTATGTATCCATTTCTTATATTTCTCTCCTCTATAAAAAGTTTTTCGATATATTTTAAATCCTTCCATATAAATTCTTTTTTAAAATTATGAAAATGTGAAAACGATTGTCCAATTAATATAATTACAATGAGTATAATAAGTAACGCTATCCATATAGGAAACATTTGTTTGATTTTGTCTATATTCATACCTTTATTCGTTATTTCTCCTGTGAATTTTGAAATCATATCTCCTAATATGAGGACAACTAGTGCAATAGTAAAATTATTAATAATTTTGATTTTTTTATATTGTAAATCTATAATACTACTCTTAATCCAATAATCAATATTTTGATGTCCTTCATCAAAATATTGATTTATTATCCTTTTTATTTCAATATCACATTTTTTAAATATTTTTTTGTTTGTAGATATAATTCTATCTGTTAAATAAGTAAAAATAATTCCAAAAATTAAACATACTATTAAATAGTAACTCTTAGAATAGAGTATTGAAAGAAGTGGAAATAAAAACGTAGATATAATCAAATAAATTATCATTTTCCTATTTTTATAAATACACTCCTCTTTTGTTTCGTTCATTTTGTTTAATAATTCTCCAATAAATCGCTCTCTCATTTTAACTTCCTTTACTTATTGATTTTTTGTGGCAGTATTTATTATAACTTTTTCAGATTATATTTAACAAACATATGATTGAATATGTAGTGATTTACATTTATCAAATTATTCATCTAAAATGACTGTCTCTTCGTTTAATAGGTATACTTCAGTCTGTTGCATTTTAATAAATTCGTAGCGCTCTAAAACTTTCAAAAGATTAGATTCATATTTTTTATTCATTATCACAATAATTTCATTGTCAATAATATATTTTCTATATTTTGTAAATAAAAATATTATATTAAAATCAAATTTTTTACTATATACAAATATTGTTAGAATAATTATTACTAATAACCACATAACAATTTTTTGATTCCAAGATTGAACAGACATATTCATAGAAACTAATGGTAAAACAAATGATAAAAAGAAATTTCTAGAAATTTTTCTGTCTTGTATTATTGTTTTAGTTTTTATTGAAGATGTCCGTTTACTGGCATTAGCTCTTTTCTGTTGAATATTCAATTGTCTGCACATAATCATTGTTGCAATAATTGGAACAACAAAATAGATAGCAGCAAGAACATACTGTGCAGATTCTACCTCTTTTCCATTTCTCACTATAGAAAAAATATTTAAAGTTTCTGTTACCCACAAAATAAAAAATAAAGGAAAAAAACTAACAATAACATATACTATTCTAAAAAGCATTCACTCTCACTATTCCTCCCTATTTATATTTTTTGTCTTTTCAGCAATTTCTTTTCTCCCAGATAAATATTTTAAAACATAGTCATCTGCAATTAAATGTAGTATATCCTCTTTTGAAGATTTCTCTAAATCAATAGTATTATTTTCAGTATCGAATTTAATATTTAGCTCAAATTCTTCAATGACTTTTGGAACAGATAAAATATTTTCTTTGTATGTTTTAAACGCATTTTGTCTTGCCATTTTAACTAGTTTTCTATATGTTGATTTTTTTGATTTCATTTCATTAAGAAAATCTTCAATATGACCTATATCTAAAAAAATTTTTTCATCTTCCATTGTATTTTTTACATTTTCTACAAGTCCTTTAAAAATTTTTTCTATATCTAAAAGATATTCTGCTTGATTTCTTGACAGTAAGCAAAAGAAAGACTCATCAGCTTCATTTGATAATGCATAAATTAAATCTGGAAAATTATCATTTGTTAAGTACACTCCATCTATTGGAACATCTTTTATTAATAAAGGTCTCTCATTCCCTTGGGTTAAAATTTTTAGACCCGATGTCATAGTAACTTTTTTTATTGCTCTTTGTTTGTATATTAAAAAAATTGATTTCAAAGATATATCATCATCTGAATTTATTCTCAATGCCATCCATTTAAAATCCGAGACTGATTTAAAAATACTTGCATCGTAGTTAGCGGATACTGAGTTTCGTAAAACTTCCATTATTTCAAAATTTGTATCACCTATTTTTTCTATTTCTACGCCATTACTATTACCACTAATTGGATCATAGAATTCTGCTTCAGTTTCTTTTAAAAAATTTTTTATAGGCTCCAAAAACATTTTTTTTAAATCTTCCATTTTTAATTTATTTTCTATCATTACAAAGTTCTTATTTGTTTTAATAAAAAAATCAAATTTAATATTTGAATTAATCATATCAACTAGATAATTTACTGATTTATTTGGCATTTTACTGTTGCATGATGTATGTTACCATGCTGCTCCTCTCATTAATTATTTTATAAACATTTTACTAAATAACACTATTTTATGACTTTTAAAACTTTTTAATATACCTTCTTGGCTTTCTATATTTTTATCAAATTTTTGAAGCAACAAAGTTATTTTTTTTTCTTCTTCTATTTTTGGTAATCTGAATTTTAATTTTTCTAAGTCTGAATTCTTTAAGTTATTTATATTTGTTCCAGAAAATAAAATAGAAAGATATTTTTTATATTTATCTGTTTGAAATAAATATCTCGACAAGTTGATTTTTGATCTATATATACTACAAAAAGCTCCTACTGTTACATCTTTAAATTCATCATTTTTATAAAATACTCCACTTTTTCCAACTAAATTTTTACTGCCATTCGCCATACATATTACTATGTCATTATTTTCTAAAATAATATTATTACTACATTTTTTTGTAACGTATTGTAATCCTGTATCTAAAGTTATCTCATCATTTAATATATTATTTGATCTTAATACTAGCAACCCTGCACTTGAAACATCTACGGTTTTATATGAGTGCCCTCTATAAAACCTTCCAATCCCCCCTAACATCTTCTCTTCCCAATCAGGGTAGTCATTCCCATTTTCATCTTTAAATCTAATTTTTTGACTAAATATTTTCTGCATCATTGCTTTCTTGTAATCTTTCAGCAAAGCAATCTTTTGCTCTTGTTGCTCTATCCTCTTATCAAGCAATGTGAAGAAGTCTCCTATCTTTTGTTGTTCCTCTAGTGAGGGTTTATAAATAATTATTTTTGATAAGTCACTCGAATTAATTGCAGGATAACTTGTTCCCGTACATTTTTCTAAAACATTGTTGACAAAGTTTTGAGTGTGTAAGTATTGGTATAAAAATTTAGAATCTTCATTGGCTCTTAGCTGCGCATAACCTGTTGAAGCCACATATTTAAATTCTGTATCTATTTTATCAAAATAGAAATTATTTTTTTGATAAGGTCTAACTGTTTGAAATAAAATATCATCTTTAATAAGTTGTCTCTGAGCTCTGCTAGGAGCATCAGATAAGTCTATGTAGTTTTCTTTTAATAAAAGTCCATTTTCAACACTTTCTAAATCAATATATATAAATTTTTCAGGAAGGATTCCACTATTTGGATTTACTTTGCATACGTTACTCAATTTATCTTCTTTCCATTCTTCACTAAACCTTGAAAATCTTATTTTTGGTATTTTCATAATTTTACCTTCCTTTTTATAATTTCAAACCCTTTCGAAGTTTTTATATCATTTATAAAGCAAATCAAGCAAATTATGAGTACGTTTATCATAATTATTGCAGTAATAGCACTTATAAATAATTCTGTACTAAAGATAAATCCAGCTATACATAATCCAATAAGCGAATCATATAGCGTATATAAATATTTAAATGTTAAAGAAAAAGTTTTTGTTTTTTTGACCATCACTTTAACTAAAATATCTATTAATACCAAAAAATATATAATAGGGAATACTGAAACAAAATCAGTTAAAAGTTTCGATATTGGTCCTTCTATTTTATTGAAAAAATTATATTCAATTATGTGGCATACTGCTACAACAAAAACTAATAAACTCATTTTGTATTTAATTTTATAACCTAAATTTATTCCCTTACTCTTACTGTATTTATAAGTGAATCTCATAAACACCAGCACCCCAATAACTACTAAAATTCTTCTCAAAATCAACTCCCACATCTCCCTACAACTCCTTCAATCCTAATTCTCTTAGATATTTATTTATTTCTGCTGTTGTTTCTTTTATTTCCTCATCTAGTTTCTTTAGATTTGCATGTACTTCATCGATGTCAATTTCTTCTTCTTCTTCAAATGTGTCAACATATCTTGGTATATTTAAATTGTAGTCATTTTCTCTTATTTCATCTAGTGTTGCAACATGTGAGTACTTCTCA
>JAGOWQ010000068.1 GCA_018060185.1 Leptotrichiaceae bacterium
TACCAGAGGGAGTAGAGATGGTAATGCCTGGAGATAATATAGAGATGACAGTAGAATTAATACATCCTATAGCAATGGAAGAAGGATTAAGATTTGCGATAAGAGAAGGTGGAAGAACAGTAGCTTCAGGAGTTGTTGCGACTATTACTAAATAATATAAGTTCACTTAAATATAAAAAATAATAAAATTTTCAATTTATAAAATGTCACTGAATCATTAAATATAATGAAGTGACATTTTTAAATTTAAAGTTAAAATATTTTATGTGATTTACTATTTTAATTTTATGTAAAAGTAGTATAAAAATTAATGATAAAATAATAACTGGCATAGTTTATAAATTTTATATTTAATAAAATTAGAATATATTACACTTGCCAGTTTTTAAATTTGTGGTATAATATATTGTAATTAGATATAATAGAGAGGATTTTTTTGAAAAAATAATATTTTCATCAATGCTTAAAAAAAACTTTACAAAAGCTTTTTATTATGTTAGAATACAGGTAGGTTGTTAGAAGAAATTATTTTAAAATGAAAATTTTTAAGGAGGAAAAGTTATGAAAAAATTGTTAGGATTATTAGCATTGACATTAGCTGTATCTGGTGTAGCATCTGCTGATCAAGATTTCTTAAAATCAATAAATTTTGATACAAATGTTAGATACAGATATATGGATTTGGATACTACAGAAGGAGATAGTCCATTTATAGGGAATGAAGGATTCTCAAAGGAAAACAGAGTAAGAACAAGATGGTATAAAACAGTTTCTGGTACTGTTGTTTTATCTGATGAGTTTGGATTAGAAGCAGATTTTGCTGTAGTTCATAGAAATCAAACTGATAGAATAGGAAATTTTAAGCGTTCTAAAGAGGAACTTTGGAATCCATCGTTGACGATAAAAAAAGGAATTCAATTAGGTAATTTAGAAACTATATTTAAATTAAAATATGAAAATGAAACAACTAGGCCAAGAGAAAATGGAGCAACAGGTGAATATAGAACTGGCGGAATATTTAATGAAATCACTTTTGGACCAGAATTCAGAACTAATATTTTAGGTCAAAACATAAAAGTTGATACAGGTGTAGTTTATTTCAAAATGAGTGGTGTAGCTGATAATAATTTGCCAACTACGATAGGAAACATGACAGACAAAGGAAAAGCAGATGGTTGGGGATTAAACTTCAACTTATCAAAAGATGGGACTATAGTTGATGCTGGATTTGGTAAAATTACTTATGGATTAGATTTTATAAATAAATTTAGAGACATTAAAGGTGAATTTGGTGGAGAAAAAGTTGGAAGTAATGTATACTTAGATTATTTACAAAATGTTACTTATACAACGCCAACTTTACTAGGTGGATTCTACGGTCAACTAATATTACAAAATGAATGGGAAAAACATACTTCAGTAACTGGATGGGATAATACTTTTGATATAGTAACTGGATTAGGATATAAAACTTCATTTGATACATCAGTAGGAGAAATAACAATTAACCCATATACATCTTACAGTATATTAAATAGAGAAAGTAATTATAATAAAGACAGAGATAATAAAAGAATAACTATTGAGAGAAATGAAATAAGAGCAGGATTAAAACTTGGATTAGCAGTTAAATAGTTTTGAATGTAAAAGAGACACTTTAAGTGTCTCTTTTTTTTATTTATTTAGCATAAAAATATTCTTATAATTTATTTTAAATATAAAAACTGGATTAAAAATCCAGTTTTTATATTTATTAAACTATTAAAATTGATAACAAAATTATTAGTATCCTAATTTAATGTTATAACCTACACCAAGAGAAACTCTTCTGTAATCAGCTTTAAAATCTTCACCAAAAATACTATATTTTCCTTTATTTTCTTTATACATCACTTCGAAATTGAAATCGTTAAATGTAACACCTCCACCAACTCCGTAGTATAAACCGTCTTTAGCTTCATCTGTATTTATAGAGTATCCTAAATCAGCTTTTACATAAGGTTTTATATTTGGAGTATCAAAACTATATTTTACAGTACCGTAAATAGGGATAGAATTGTACAATGCACCATAATAATCTTTTAGTTCATCATGAAATTGATAAGCAATACCTCCACCTAATTCTAATCCAGGAGCAACTTCGTATCTATATTCAGCACCGATTTCCCCCGAACCGCCTTTACCACTAACAGAAGTACCTTCAAAATTATACTTATTTCCAACATCTAAAGCACCTTTTATTTCTACAGTAGAATCTGCGTAGCCAACGCTAACTAAAGCTAAAAATAAACCTAATAACATTCTTTTCATAACTTCCAACCTTTCTTTGTATTAAAACAAATTTTTATTTGTGGAACTAACCACATTGACTTATTATACAACAAAAAACTCATAATTGGCTTAGAAAACGTAAAAATCTTAAAAATATATAATATTCAAAAAGAATAAATATTATGATATACTTTATATAAAGTTAAACTTAATTTAATATATGGAAGGTGAATGTATGTATAAAGTAATAGTAAGTGATTTAGACGGTACATTATTAAATTCAGATCAAGAAGTGTCAGAAATATCAAAAAAAATAATTAAAGAGGTAATAAAAAAAGGAGTTAAATTCTATATTGCGACAGGAAGAGCTTATCCTGACGCAAAGCAAATAATGGAGTCTATAGGTATAAAAATTCCTTTAATAACAGCAAATGGAGGAGTTATAAATGATGAAAAAGGAAATGAAATTTATAGAAATAATCTTGACGACAAATATAGAGATGCTATATTAGATATAGATTATCTAAGTGTTTCTGATTTGATTCATATAAATATATATAGTGATAATAAGTGGTTTATAACAGATAGAGTTAGAAAAGTAAATCCTTTCGAAGAAGAGCCTACATATATGTATGAAGTTATTTCGTTAGAAGAAGTTAGAAAAAAAGATGTTACGAAAATATTTTTTATAGGTCCTCATAAATATTTATTGAAACTAGAAAAAATGATCTTAGATAAAACTAATGGGGAAGTTAACATAGCTTTTACTCATCCTGAGTGTATTGAAATATTTGATATAGGAGTAAATAAAGCTATAGCAATAGAAAAATTAGGGGAATTAAAAGGGTTCTCCCTTGAGGAAGTTGTGGCTTTTGGAGATGGATTTAACGATTATGAAATGCTAAAATCTGTAAAAAAAGGTTATATTATGAAAAATGCTCATTATACTCTAAAAGATGCTCTACCTAAAAATGAAATTATTACAAGTAATTCTAGGAATGGCGTTGCTCTTAAATTAAAAGATTTATATAATATAAATTTAGAAGATGATTATAATATATAAAAATTAAAGTTTAAATAAAAATAAATATTTAAATTTAAAGAAATAATATAAAAGGAGGAAAAATGACTTTAGAAATAACAACACCTGCCGTAATGTTTCCGTCAGTATCTCTACTGCTATTAGCGTATACTAATAGATTTCTGGCTCTTGGTAGTATAATAAGAGGAATGGATCATTGTTCTGGGGATGAATACGAGATAAATCAAATAATAAATTTGAAAAAAAGAATGATATATATAAAAAGAATGCAGTATTTAGGAGTATCAAGTTTATTAATGTGTGTAGTCTCAATGTTTTTCATATTCTTTAGTATAAATATATTAGGAATGTTTTCTTTTGTGATAAGTTTAATATTAATGATAGCATCCTTGATATTTTCATTGAAAGAAATACAGATTTCTCTTGAAGCACTAAAAATACACCTAAATAGATGTGAGTATAAAGAAGAGGATTAAATTAAGTTTAATAAAAGATTTTAATAATTAATTACAAGCATTGAATTAAAAATAAAAACTTGATATAATAAATTGAATAAAGTTTGTTAATAAATAGGAGGAAAGATGATATCTTTAATATTGGCTGCAGGAAAAGGTACAAGGATGAAGTCTGAAAAGCCTAAAGTACTACATGAAGTAAATGGAGTACCTATGCTAAAAAGAGTTTTGAAAACTCTTGAAAATATTGGAATAGAAAAAAACATATTTATTTTAGGTCATAAAAAAGAAATGATTTTGGAACAAATGGAAAGTATAAAATATGTAGAACAAAAAGAACAGTTAGGTACAGGACATGCAATACTAATAGCAAAGGAAAAAATTGAAGAGTTTAAAGAGGATGTTTTAATAACTTATGGAGACACTCCTTTATTAACTGAAGAAACTTTAAGTAAGATGAGAGAAATATTTATTGATAGAGCTCTTGATTGTATCCTACTTTCTTGTAAAGTTAGTAATCCTTTTGGTTACGGGAGAATTATAAAAAAAGATGGAAATGTTGTTAATATAATTGAGGAGAAAGAAGCAACAGAAGAAGAGAGAAAAATTGATGAAGTGAATACAGGTGTATACATTTTTAAATATGATAAACTTTTAAATGCTATTGAACAAATTGATAATAATAATTTAAAAGGAGAGTATTATTTGACAGATGCTATTAAAATTTTATCTAATTTAAATGCAAAAGTCGAAACATATCAAATAACTGATGAAGACGAAGTTTTAGGAGTAAATTCAAAAGTACAATTATCTCAAGCAACTAAAATATTAAGAAATAGAAAAAATACAAAATTAATGGATGAAGGAGTTATTTTAATAGATCCCGATACAACATACGTAGAAGAAACAGTAGAAATAGGTGAGGATACTATAATTTATCCAAATGTAATTATTCAAGGAAATACTAAGATAGGCAAAAATTGTGTTATTTTAGGAAATACTAGAATTGAAA
The DNA here is from genome assembly GCA_018060185.1 of Leptotrichiaceae bacterium. Taxonomy (GTDB): domain Bacteria; phylum Fusobacteriota; class Fusobacteriia; order Fusobacteriales; family Leptotrichiaceae; genus JAGOWQ01. Next base: position 4,781 of record JAGOWQ010000068.1, read on the forward strand.
ATTCTATAATTTCTAATAATGTAAAAATAGAATCTTCTTTAATAGAGCAATCTAATATAGAAGAAGGTGTAACAGTTGGACCTTTTGCTCATCTGAGACCAAAGTCAAATATAAATAAAAATTCACACATAGGTAATTTTGTTGAAATAAAAAATACCGTTTTAGAAGAGGGAGTGAAAGTAGGTCATTTAACTTACATAGGTGATGCTGAAATAGGAGCTAATACTAATATTGGAGCAGGAACAATAACTTGTAATTATGATGGAAAAAATAAACATAAAACTAAAATAGGTAAAAATGTTTTTGTTGGAAGTAATTCTATAATTGTAGCACCGTTAGAAATAGGTGACGAGGCATTTACAGCTGCGGGGTCAGTGATAACAAAAAATGTATCAGATAATTCCTTGGCCTTTGGAAGAGCAAAGCAAGTAAATAAGGAAGGATGGAAAAAGTAGAATGAAAACCTTAAGTTTAAAAGATAATGGAAGGGTTAAAATATTTGCTGG
>JAGOWQ010000069.1 GCA_018060185.1 Leptotrichiaceae bacterium
ACCATTTATGCTCAATTCTTAAGATTGTGTCTTTTGTAAATGAGAATAAAGCTTTTACAGCAATGTATAACCATAATTGACAATAGGTGAAGTAGGATATAACTATAAGAAAAAAGGTTCTTCTGTTTAGTTCACCCTTTTCAAAACTTACAGTAATACTACCTTGTAAAACAAATAAAACAAAAGTCAAAAACCAAATAAAATTAATGCTCCCTACAATATTTAGTTGAAACCCAAAAATTAAATTTATAATAAAAATCGAGTCCGATACTAATACAGCAAATAAAAAAAGTATATATGTAATAAAAAAATTGAAAATATCTGGAAAATATCTATTTTTCTTATTAAAGGGATTTACCCAAAAATATTTAAAAAGAACATATAGATTTCCTTTAATCCATCTAGTTCTTTGTTTTATAAATACTCTAAGGGTTTCAGGTTCTTGCTCCCAGGTAACTGCTAGAGGCATAAATCTAATTTTATAACCATTTTTGTATAGTTTTATACTAATTTCTGTGTCTTCAGCAATGGCTCTAGGATCAAAACCTCCCAACGATTCTAATATTTTTTTATTAATTATATAATTAGTGCCAGGGATGGTTGTAAGTCCAAATAAACGCCATCTCCCACCCTGAGCTAACCATTGAAAAGAGAGACCTTCTATGTTTATGAATTTTGTAAGTAAGTTTTTATTTTTATTTCTCGTACGAAATTTTCCTACAACTGCTCCAAGATGTGAATCTGAAACTACAGTTTTAACTAAAATTCTTAATGATTTAGGTTCAGGGGTGTTATCAGCATCATAAACTACTATATACTCGCCTTCAGCAAAAGCCATTCCAAAGTTAAGAGCTGAAGACTTGCCTTTTCCACCCATCTCTTTAGTAGTCTCTACGAGATGAAAATAGCTTCTATTATCTTTAGAGACAAAATTTTCAAAAATTCCTTTAGTATTATCACTGGAATTATCATTTACAATTATTACTTTGACTTTTTCTTTGGGATAATCTAATTTTTCTATGGCTTTTAGAGTATCCTCAATAACTTTTTCTTCATTATGAGCAGGAATTATTATGCTAATAAAAGGATAATAGGTCAAAACTTGATGATAATCACTTTCAATTTTTTTTAGCTCTAAAAAATACCTATATCCAAAGAACATAAGTATTAGATTATAGCTTAATGAAATCCATATTATAAAAGCCATAAAAAGAAATAGGTAGTCAATAGCGTTCATTTTAATCACCTTTGAATGAATTTCCGAATTTATTTTTTACTGAAAATCCTAAAAATATTATAAAGAAAGTTACACCAATAGACAAAATTAAGATAATTATATTGGTTATTTTACTTATGTCTTTTTTATCACTTGAATCCGGAAAAATCTCTTTAGATGTTTCTTTAATCTTCAATCTATCAAATTTTTCATTTAAAACTTCTATTAGAATTTTTTGAAGTATCTGATTTTCTAATACCTCATATCCATTGATATATATTATATTGTCTGTCCAAACAATGTATGGGATTTTTAAATTTTTATCTGAAAAATAAGCTAATATCTCTCCATGAATACTGATGGGGTTTACTCGAAGAGAGTCTATAATATACTCCTTTTTGTTATAGATTACCTTAGACAAAAGAGATGAATCCCCTTTTTCGTGAATGATAACCAAATTTATATCTGATTTTACTATTTTTTTTGATATGTTAAAGGATTCTGATTCTAAATAAAAACGGTCTCTTAAAAACAGCTCCAAAAGTTTTGCTTCTGATAGGTTTTCAGCTGTTATAGATATTGAACTGAAGCAAGAAAAACTAGTAAATATGAAAAAAAATAATTTAAACATCTAACTCAATCCCTTTGTTTAATCTATTAATCATGTCCATTGGATTAGAAATTTGAGAGTTAACAGTTACTCCTGCAAGTTTAAAAGGTATTTTTTTTATTCTTAATTCTTCAACAGGATTATCTAAAGCTTTTTTTAACTGTTCTCTTAAACGCTGTAAAGCACCCGCCAGTTCAACTTCATCAGAGTAGTCAAGAATAATTGAAAATTGACCATTATCAAGAAAATATTTGTCATCCTCAAATCTGGTTATGCTGTCTATAGTTTTTGATAAATGCTTATAAAAAATAGCCATTTGTGATTCTTTTAAAGTATCTTTCAAAATTTGAAAATCTTGTATTTCAATAATAACAGCTGAAAACATGATTTTTTTTCTGTGATAAATTTCAATTCCTTTACTTAGATTTAGGAAAAAGGAACTTTTATTTTTAAATAAAGTATTACTATCTTTAAGAGCCAATTCATCTTTTAAAGCTTCAATATTTTTTATTTCGTCACCAATTTCATTTAGTTTTTTTCTAATACTTCCACCAATAAAGGAACCAATAGGAAATACTATAAACCACATGTAGTAACTAATTTGTTCAATCCCAGTAATTTGTTTTGTATAGACCATATACATCAAAAAAATTGAATAGATAAGTACGACAAAACTTGAAAATATCATAGAAAATATTAAATCAAAAACTAAGGATACCCCAAGTAGAATAGCAAGTATACCAAATAAAATTAAGTTTCCTTGCGATATTTTGTCATTAAATAAAGATTTAACTGAAAGAATTCCCAAGTTCAAAATAAATAGGGATAAAATTAGTATGTACACTTCTTTAAATTTCTTTTTCATAAGTAACCTCCAATAGTGAAAGAACATATGTCAAAATATCAAAGGAATATATAATATTCCCTTTGTAGGAAATGGGCAAAAGTATCCCAAGCTTGCCTTGAGTTAAGAGAGTATTGCGTTTTGAATGAAGATCTTTAGCAAAACTTAAATCTTCTTGCCTTAGAGCAATCATAATTGCATAAGAATAAATAGCAGTTGATTCTAGATTTGATATGGCTTTCCCGGAAAGAGAATATTTTGAGTACAAACCTTTTTCTTTGTAAAAACTACTCTTTAACCAGTTATACTGAGTTTCTATATTTTTTCCTGCTTTAGAACTATTGTATAGAACAAGTAATGAATGTAATAAATTGATTTCATTTATAGATAAAAAAATTTTCTTATTAATATCATATGTTTCATAATATAATGGAAATAAATTTGAAATATTTGCCTTTTCCAAAATTTCATTTTGCTTGTGTAAAAGATTTCTAAAGGTAAATAAATTTTTTGTAAGAAATAAACTTCCAATATAATCATAATAAAAAAGTGAAAATAATGAAGAAGAACCAAATCCATCATATAGGTCTGAAATGAATCCTCTGTGATAGAGGTTTTTTAATGCATTCTCCAAGGATTTTATCTCAGTTTTATAATTTCCCCAAATTTGCTCAGCAAAAACTAAATTTCTATAAATTCTTAAATCGTCAATGGTAGCATTAGAGGGACTTATTTCGTTAGTTTTTAGATTCAATTTCCAACTAAAGAGTCCAGATTTCAGTCGCATACGTTCTTTCAAAAAATTATAACTTAAATCAAATAGCTCTTTATCTCTTGTATATACAGCTATCTCCATAAGGAGGCCTTGGGATTCTGATAGGACAATATCATTTCCTCCATTGTTTACATAAAATTCAGTAACCATTCCACCATTTTTTAAAAAATCGCTTTTTATGTAATCTACTAAAATATTGGTATTAGTATTAGATTTATACAATGGAACTTTATAAACAATATTTCTTTTCTCACAAGATAACAAAATAATTAAAAGAAAACTAGCTATTATTAAAATAATCTTTGATTGCATCAAGTATTTTTTCACTTGCATGGCCATCTCCATAAGGGTTAGTCATTATACAAGAGTTTCCGTTTTTTTCATAAAGTTCTTCCATTTCAGCCAAAACTTTGTCTTCATGGACTCCAATAAGTTTTCCCAATCCACTCTCAATTATTTCTTCTCGTTCTGTATGATTTCTTAGAACTAGGCTATATTTTCCATAAGATGGAGCTTCTTCTTGTATACCACCAGAGTCAGTAAGAACAAATAAGCAGTTTTTCAGAAACACTGATAATTCAAGGTAGTCGAGAGGCTCTATAAAATTTATCCTATGGTATTTTTTTTGATTTTTTTTAACAATCTCACGAAGTAGTGGATTAGGATGTACTGGATAAAACACCTCAATACTTCCGTGGTTTTCACAAAATTTTTCAACGGCATTTAGAACATTCTCCACTCCAGCAAGAATAGACTCTCTCCGATGCATTGTTAACAAAAGATAGGTTTTATTTTTTAAATCAAACTTATTTTCAATAGAAATAAAGGTATTGCTATTAAGAGCTTTATTAAGGAATATTGCATCAACAACTGTATTTCCAGTAATAAAAATTTTGGAATTTTCATGTAACTCTTTTTTTAGCTTAGCTGCGGTTTTTTCAGTTGGCGCAAAGTGATGAGTAGCAAATTGAGAAATAATTCTCCTATTGACCTCTTCTGGAAATGGTGAGTAAATATGATTTGTACGAAGTCCTGCTTCCACATGCCCAACAGGAATTCTGTGATAAAATGCAATAAGTCCCCCTATAAAGGCACTAGTAGTATCTCCTTGTACAAGTATGTAATCGAAGTTCTCTTTACTTAATAATTTTTCAATTTCTACAACTAGTTGTGCGGTAAGTTCGCTTAAAGAATGAGTTACTCTTTCAATCTTTAGTTCAAAATGAGGCTTCATTTTAAAAGTTCGAAGAGCACTATCCAAAAGACCTTCATGCTGTCCAGTAAAAATCAAAGTAACATCTACATTTTTATTTTTAAAATAATGGTAAAGTGGGGCAATTTTTATTGCTTCAGGTCTAGTACCAAAAATAATACCTATTTTCATTTTTACCTCCTTACATGGAGTTGAGTTATGGAAATATAAGTCTGTAATACTAAAGATATTTTATATAGTCTAAAACCAGCACTTCCGATATATTAAGAAAATATCAAATATCAAACATCACATCTTAGACTCCTCACGTAAACTCATCCAGCAACAGTTGCTGGACACCATATAACTAAAATTTAAAAATTATTTTTATTGTTTTTGTTATCGTCCAACGTTAGGTTGGCACAAAGTGGCTGAGTAAGTAAGCCACGACTTTTAAAAACTACTTTTAATTCATTAGATCTTAATTACAAAAAAATTAGTAACTACTCAGGCATCCCATTAGGATGCCATATTTTTTTCATTTTCCCTCTATTTTTGTTTTACATTTTTTGATATAATATAGACATCAACTTTAGAGGAGGTGTCCGTATGAGTTTAAATTT
>JAGOWQ010000070.1 GCA_018060185.1 Leptotrichiaceae bacterium
TTATTACATCATTCATTTTTCTGGATGCTTTTGAATCTGTAGATACATAAGGAAGTCCTGTATCACCTGCTTCTACAACACTAGCATCCATTGGTATAGCTCCTAAAAAGTACGTATTTGTGTCTTTAGCCATTTTTTCAGCACCACCTTTTTTGAAAATATTAACCTCTTTTCCACAATCAGGGCATATAAAGCCACTCATATTTTCAACTATTCCTAATAATTTCAAGTTTAATAATTTTGAAAATTTAACAGTTCTTTTAGAATCGAGTAATGAAACATCTTGTGGCGTTGTTACTATTATGGATTTTGCTTCGTTTCCAACATTTTGAGCAATTGTCAGTGTTTCATCTCCTGTTCCAGGTGGGAGATCAACTATAAGAAAGTCTATTTCTCCCCAATCAATACCTTCTAACATTTCCATAATTGCACCCATTTTCTGTGGACCTCTCCATATTATTGGATCATCATCGGGAATGAAAAAACTCAATGATGATATTAATAGGTTCTCTGTTATTTTTAATGGTGTTGATATACTCGGTAATTTTATTCCTTCTCTTCCAAGCATCAACGGTACATTTGGTCCATGTAAATCAGCATCTAGTATTCCTACTTTAAATCCTCTAGAAGATAATCCATATGCTAAATTTACTGACATAGTAGATTTTCCGACACCTCCTTTTCCACTCATAACTACAATTTTATGCTTTATTTTAGACATTTTATACTCTATTTTTTTCTTTCTTTCATCTATATTAGCGTTTCCATGCATTTTTTTAATCCTCCTTACAATAATTAAACCACATATAAATTTAAAAAACAAGGTATTTTTTAATTTTTTATTGTTTAATTTTTAATTATATTATATTGTATTTTTTACATTATTATCTTATAAAATAATTTGAATTTCTATTAAATTTTTAAACTATTATTCTAAGAATTCTTTTTCAAATTCATTTTCACTTAATACCCTTATACCTAAATTTTCAGCTTTACTCAGTTTACTTCCTGCTTTTTCTCCTGCTATTAAAAAATCTAAATTTTTAGAAACTGTTGATAAATAATTTCCTCCCTTTGATAAAATTATATCTTTTATTTCTTCTCTACTGTATTTTTCAAGTTTTCCTGTTGCTAAAAAATTTTTATTTTTTATAGGATTATCTTCAACTTCAATTTTTTCTAGTAAATCATCAAATTCAAATTTAAGTCCAATTGCTTTTAACAATTTTATTTTTTCCCAATTATCTTCATTATTTAAATAATCAAAAATGCTGATTGCCGCTTTTTCACCAATTCCTTTTACTTCAAGAAGTTCTTCTATGCTTTGATTTTTAAGATTATCTATGTTTTTAAAGATTTTTGTCAAAAGATTTGCATTGAATTTACCTATAAAAGGTATCCCCAAAGAGTAGAACACTTTATTAAATTCCCTATTTTTACTTTCATTGATGCTGTTAATTAAATTATCTATGCTTTTTTTACCCATTTTATCTAGTTTCTCTAGTTCTTCCCGATAATTTTCAAGAGAATATATATCTACTACCGTTTTTATTTTTCCTAATTCAATAAATTTTTCAACAATTTTTTCTCCAAGTCCTGTTATATTCATTGCATCTCTTGAAACAAAATATTCTATTTCTCTTTTAACCTTCTCAGGACATGTAGAACTTGGACATTTTAATGCTACTTGATTATCTTCTTTTATGAGAGTTGTTCCGCATATAGGGCAGTTTTTTGGAATTTCAATTTCAATTTCAACACCTTTCCTATCTTCAATAACTACACTTACAACTTGTGGTATAATCTCTGCGGCTTTTTCTATAATTACATTATCTCCTATTTTTATATCTTTTCTTTTTATTTCATCAAAATTATGTAAGCTTGCCCTTTTTACAATAGACCCAGATAAACTAACTGGCTCTAGTTCTGCCACAGGAGTCACCACTCCAGTTCTTCCAACTTGAAAAGTTATATTATGAAGTTTTGTTTTTACTTGTTCTGCAGGAAACTTATAGGCAATAGCCCATCTTGGGCTTTTTGTAGTATATCCAAGTTCTTCATAATATAAAAAGTCATTAACTTTTATTACTAGTCCATCTGTTTCATAATTCAACTTTTCTCTATCAAAATGCCATCTTTTTATTCCATCTTCAAGTTTATCAAAATCGTCATATTTTTCGAATACTTTTGTTGTCTTAAATCCTAAGTTTTCAATAAATTTTACACTTTCTTCATGACTTTTAATTCCTAATTTTTCTGATTCAACTAAATAATATAAGTAACAATCAAGTCCTCTTTCTTTTACTACACTACTGTCCAACTGTCTTATTGTACCAGCTGCTGCATTTCTAGGATTAGCAAAAACTTCTTCTCCTATTTCCATACGCAATTCATTTAATTTATTGAAATTTGATATTGGTAAAACGATTTCTCCTCTTACTTCTAAGTTCAATGGTTCTTTTAGTTTTTTAGGAATTGATTTTATTTCCATTATATTTTTAGTTACATCCTCTCCAATTTGACCATCACCACGAGTAACCCCTTTTACAAGAATTCCATCTTCATATATTAAACTTATACTTAATCCATCCAATTTCAACTCCAATATATATTCTATTTTTTTATCTAACTCGAGTTTCTTTCTAACTCTTTGATCAAATTCTTTTATTTCATTTATATTATATGTATTATCTAGGCTAAGCATAGGAACTTTGTGATTAATTTTATCAAATTTACTAATGGCAAACCCTCCAATTTTCTCAGTGGGTGTGATATTTTTATCTGAAAATTTATTTTCAAAATCAATTTTTACTGATGGATACTTTTCCTCAATATTTTTCAATTCCTTTATTAAACTATCATATTCACTATCAGATATAATAGAATTATCTTCATTATAATAAAGGTTATTATGTTTTTCAATCTCCTCTCTTAATTTATTGTATTTTTTTTCTAATTGAACTAAATCTATTTCATAATTATTTTCTTCTTTATTTTCCGTTTCATTATTAATTTTAAATAGTTTCACTTTTTTTCTCCCTTAATTTTATTATTTAATTTCTTAAATTTATTATACATTATTTTATCCTATATTTTCAATTTTAATTTTATTATTTTTAAATTATACATCTATAATATTTTACTGAAATATGATATTATATACTAGAATTAAATATGCAAATTAAATAGAAAGGATAAGTTGAAAAATTACTTTTAAAGAATATAAAAATGTTAATAAATGAAAGCATAGAACAAATTGATATTTTAGGACTTAATCTTAAAAAACTTAAAGAGATTTTTTCTGTTATAGGACTAGAAGAATTCAATGCAAATCAAGTTTACGATTGGCTACATAATAAATTAATCTTTGATATAGATCAATTTACTAATATTTCCAAAAATAACAGGGAAATTTTGAAAAGTAAATTTTATTTTCCAAAATTGGAATATAAAACCCATCAAATATCAGAAGAAGGAACTACAGAAAAATTTCTTTTTGAATTGAAAGATAAACTATTAATAGAAAGTGTACTAATATCTCATAAAAATAGATATACTCTTTGTGTTTCATCTCAAATTGGATGTTTATTAGGATGTGATTTTTGTGCAACTGCAACAATGAATTACGAGAGAAATTTAGACACCTCAGAAATATTATTACAGTTTTATTATGTTCAAAAATACTTAAAAAATATAAATAAAAAAATAAATAATGTCGTTTTTATGGGAATGGGAGAACCTTTTTTAAATTATGAAAATGTTATAGAATCACTTAATATGTTAAATTTTTCTAAGGGTCAGAACTTTTCTAAAAGAAATTTTACAATTTCTACATGTGGAATAATTCCAGGAATAGAAAAATTTACTGAAAATGAAAACCAAGTCAATCTTGCTATTTCATTACATTCTGTAAATGACAAAATTAGAAATAAAATTATGCCTATAAATAAAAAATGGAATATAAAAATGTTAACCAATACTTTAATTAAATATCAGAAAAAGACTAAAAATAGAATTACTTTTGAATATATTCTTATAGATAACTTGAATTGTGAAACTAAAGATGCTTATGATTTGACAAACTTTTTAAGTTCATTTAATTGTTTAGTTAATTTGATTCCATACAATCATGTAATTGGAAAAACATATAAGACACCCTCAAAGAAGAAGCAAAAAAAATTTTATAATTTATTAAAAGAAAAAAATATAAATGTAACATTAAGAGAAACAAAAGGTCAAGATATTGCTGCTGCATGCGGGCAATTAAAAGCAAAAAAGGAGATGGAAAATGAAAGATAAACAAACTAAAATTATTTCTTCTAAAAAAAAGAAAAAACAGGAGAATATTTTTTCTTTTTTACTAAAATTATTTGGGGTTGGTATATTAATAGGGGCTAGTTTTCTAGGATATATGATATATACATTAAAACAAGAGACTCCCACTGAATTAATAGAGAGCTACAGTCCACTCTCCCCATCTATAATTTATGATATTAATGGAAACCAATTAGATACTATAAGCATTGAAAACAGAGTTCCTATAAGCATAGATGATATTCCATTAGATGTTCAAAATGCTTTCTTAGCCATAGAAGATAGAAAATTTAGAAATCATCATGGTTTTGATTATACAAGACTTACTAAAGCTTTTTTCCTTGTCATAACAGGAAAAGGTCGTGAAGGTGGTAGTACTATAACACAACAATTAGCTAAAAATGCTTTCTTAAGCCCTGAAAGAACTATTAATAGGAAAATAAAAGAAGCTCTATTAGCTATTGAAATAGAAAGAAAATATACTAAAAATGAAATTTTAGAAAATTATTTAAATACAATTTATTTTGGACAAGGAGCGTATGGTATTAAAAATGCTTCGATAAAATATTTTAATAAACAACCGAAGGATTTAAGTATTGCTCAAGCTGCTATTTTAGCGAGTTTACCTAATTCCCCTACTAAATATTCTAAAATTGAAAATGCTATAACTAGACAACGTATTGTGCTACAACAAATGAAAACGTATAAATTTATTACAGAAGAACAATATGAAAAGGCCATTGATGAAAAAATAACTTTTGTTAATGGAAATATAAAAAACAACAACGAAGAAGAGCAAATATCAACTTCAAATATTGCACCCGAATTTACCACTATTGTACTAGACGAAGTTAAAAAAATACTTAAAATTGAAGAAGGGGATCAAAAATTTCTTTTTGATGGATATAAAATATATTCTACTGT
>JAGOWQ010000001.1 GCA_018060185.1 Leptotrichiaceae bacterium
ACATTAATGTCAATACTAGGAGCTGTAGGGCTTGAAGGTTCTGTCGGACTTACCTCAACACTAGGTGGGACAGGTGCTGATGGTGCATTAAACGATATATTTATTGTAGGAGCTTGTAATGCCGTCGGTGCTGATGGTGTGCTTATATTTAGCGGTGTTATATTTACCAATTCAACTTCTGGAATGTTAATAATAGGTGGAGTCAAAGGAGTATTAACCTGAGGGTCTATGTTAGGTGCTATAATATCAGGAACCTCATCGACTGTAATATCAATTTTAACTGCCTCTTTATCAACTTTTTTAGGTGAAATTCTAGCAAGAATTTCTATTTCATTTATTGGTTCTTCTATATCTATTAAATCAACTAATCCCCAGTTGCTTCTTCCATTAACAGAAGAGTTTATGTCTAAGTTTTTTACAATACTAACTCCTCCTGATGAAGTAGATACATTTTCCCAAGATATTTGAGAATCATTACCTGGTGTAATAGGCAAACCATTTACTCCAACATTACCAAGAGTGTTAGAAGCATTTCTAATTTTCCAACTGGGTCTAATATAAATATCGTTGTAGGAATACTTTTCTGACTTATCTCCTCTTCCTTTATATACACCATTCCAACTATTATAATAATAATTTGCTCCAAATTGCAACGAGCTCCAAGGTGATTTAACTACTTGATCTCCTTGTTCCATTAATTGAATTAATTCTAAATTTGCATTCTTTAGTAATTTATTATTTTCTCTTTTAGCTCTTCTAAATCTTTGTTTCATATCTGATATTGAATTATTTATACTTTGTCTTTGTTGTTCTATACTTAGATTAGTTACACTCGTTGTCGATAAAGATAACATCCCTGTTAATAAAAATGTTAATAACAATCCACTCGTATACTTCACATCTTTACATCTCTTAGCATAACTTCTTAAGTTTTTTTCTAATCTTCTTAAGCTATTATTCATATATTGCTCCTTTATTATGTTAATTTTACATTTTTCTTCATAACTCTACACACAATTAGCTTTTACTTATACTAATTTACTCTTTAAATCTTCTACTTCTACTTCTAGTTGACCTTTTTCAGATATAAATTCTCTTTTTCTTTGGGCTTCCATTTCAAGTAACTGATCGTATTCTATAGCATCTAAGCTCGTTGTTATATCATTTTTTACCGTCGATGAGTAATTTATCGTAGATACAAAAAATAATACACTTAATGATAAAATTAATTTCTTTTTCATTATTCTCTCCTTTTCTTTCTTTTATATTTAATTATTTTTTTATTATATTCTCATTTTAATAATACCATATTTTTTAATAATTTTCTATGATATAGGAAATTATTTTTTTTTTAATTAATCAAAAAAATAACTTTACTAATCCATTTTATATTTCAGGATACATAAAGTTACTTTTTATTATAAATTATTTACTATTATTTAATTCTATTTACTTCCCACTTTCCCCATAATTTTTTAAAACCCTTGCACTAGGATCATCTACATCGCATCCTTCCCATGATTTGTTAGGCATCCAAAAATCTTTTATCCAATATGCTTGTCCAGGATAGAATTTTTCGAATATATCTCTATATAGTAATGATTCTTTTGTAAAAGGAGTTCCATAAGTATATTTTTCTTTTGATTTATCCAAATCATCATCTGTATATTTATTTTCAGCAAATTCTTTTAAATAATCTACCATTGAGTGCCCAACAGCATCACTAAATGCTGCTTTTTCTCTATATAAAATACTATCTGGTAAATAATCCAACCCCTCAAATGCTTTTCTTAATAAATATTTTCCTTTACCGTATTTATTCATTTTTTTCTCAGGATTTACACTCATAACATAATTTACAAAATCTAAATCACCAAAAGGTACTCTAGCTTCTAATGAATTTGCTGCAATTACCCTATCTGCCCTTAATACATCATACATGTAAAGTTCTCTTATTCTTTTTTGGGCTTCTTTTTGAAATTCTTTAGGATTTGGTGCAAAATCTGTATATTTATAACCAAAAATTTCATCACTAACTTCTCCAGTCATTAACACTTTCAAATCTGTATTTTCATGAATATATTTACATACAAGATACATTCCTATACTCGCTCTTATTGTAGTTATGTCCCAAGTTTCCAAATGCCATATTACCTTTTCTAATGAATTTAGTACATCATCTTTAGTCATTATAACTTCTGTATGATCCGTTCCTAGGAAATCTGCCACCTCTTTTGCATATTTCAAGTCTATCGGATCTGTTTCCATCCCTACTGCAAAGGTTTTTATAGGTTTATCTAAAAACTTTTGTGATACAGCACATACTAATGAAGAGTCCAATCCACCGCTTAATAAAAATCCCATTGAAGCATCAGAATGTAATCTTTTTATTATTCCTGCTTCTAATTTTTCTCTAATTTTTTTTGTAATTTTATCTATGTCTTCATCAATTATTATTTTTGGATCTGCTAAGTCATTATACAAATAAAAATTCCCATTTTTATAATAATGCCCAGGTGGAAAAGGATACACTTCATCGCAAAATTCAATTAAACCTTTAGCTTCAGATGAAAAACATATTCCTTTTGTTACTTTATCATAGCCATAAAACATTGGTCTTATTCCTATTGGATCTCTTCCTGCCATTATTTCTCCTGTAACTTCATCATACATAACCAAAGCAAATTCTGCATCTAACATTTTTAACATTATTTCAAATCCAAATTTTTCATATAAAGGAATTAATACTTCGCAATCACTTTCAGACTTAAATTCATAACTCTCTTTAAGTAATTCTTTTAAATGTAAAAAATTATAAACTTCTCCATTACATATTAGTTTTTTTCCATTATAACTAAAAGGTTGATTTCCATTAGAACTCAAATCCATTATAGACAGCCTATGAAATCCCCAAATACCACCATTTTTTTCTATTGTTTGATTATCTGGACCTCTATGAAAAACATTATCATAACCCTTTTTAAACATTTCAATTCCTACTTTTTCTTCTGATGCAAATAAAAATCCACACATACTTATCTCTCCTTCATATTTTGTAATATTTTCTGTAAATAAAAACCGCAATTCATCATTGCGGGTATCTAAACTATATTCATGATATGAACTTACATTGTCAATAAACAATCATTTTAATTTCATATATACATGATACGGAAATGCTCTATGGCACTCGATACCCGTCAATACTTACGTAATTGAATAACGTCCTGGTCTACTAAGTTTAACCTTTCGGCAGGCAACTCCTGAGTGTTCTTCATTAATAACTCCATTGTCAGACTCACACCGTAACTGACTCGCTCTTAACTTCTGATATTAACTACTCTCTCAATCATAGTCTTTAAATATTTATTTACTTTTATTTCTATAAAGTTATTATATAACTTTATTATGAATATGTAAAATATATTGTTTATATTTAAAGGATTTATTATATATATAAATAAAAAAATCCTTAAAACAAGGATTTTTTTTATTTTTAATTAATTATTTTTTAGCTTGCTTGTGATATAGCTTCAACTGGACAAACTCCCTCGCATGCTCCACAATCTATACAAGTTGCAGCATCAATTACATATTTACCATCAGCTTCAGATATAGCTTCAACTGGGCAAACTCCTTCACATGCTCCACAAGATATACAAGTTTCTTTTTCTATAGTAAATGCCATAGTAATCTCCTCCAAATATTTTAATATTATTTTCTATCTTTTACATTAATAATATAACACTACTTTTGTAATATGTCAACTAAAAATAAACCTTTGAAAAGCTTAATTTATAGTATTTTGAATTGATTTTGTTTTGTTCCTTTAAATGTTTTTTATTTAGGTTTTAAAAATATAAAATACTTTGATTATTAAATATTTTTTAAATTTTATTTAAAATAAAAAAGAACAGAATCAAACTGCTCTTTACATGTTTATAATTTTATTTTACTTTTTCAACTAATTTTGCAAATTCAGATGGGTTATTTAAAGCTATGTCTGCTAAAACTTTTCTATCCAATTCAATTCCTGCTTTTTTCAATCCGTTCATAAATTTAGAATATGATAAACCATTTAATCTTGCTGCTGCATTTATTCTTATTATCCATAATTCTCTCATTTTTCTTTTTTTCAATTTTCTATGCTCTGTTGCATATGCCATTGCTTTTTTTACAGCTTCATTAGCTTTTTTATAATTTGTTTTAATGGATCCTCTATATCCTTTAGCTTCCTTTAATACTTTTTTATGTCTTTTTCTTCTTACTATTCCTGTTTTAACTCTTGGCATTTTCTTTCCTCCTTATTCTTCTACTACTATGATTATCTTCCTTCTTGACCTGCTAACGCTTTTTTAATTCTTCTAGATGCTCCTACAGGCACTACAGTATCTTTACCTAATCTTTTCTTTCTTTTATTAGACTTTTTAGTCAATATATGACTTTTTCCTGAATGTTTAACTACTAATTTTCCACTTCCTGTAACTTTTACTCTTTTTTTTGTACCTTTATGTGTTTTCATTTTTGGCATTTTCTTTCCTCCTTAATTACTTTTTAGGTGATAATAAAACAAATTTTTGAACTTGTTCTTTACCATATTTTTTTTCAACTGTTGCAGTTTCTTCAAAGTGATCTGCAAAAGAATCTAAAATTTTCACTGCAGAATCAACATGCAATTTTTCTCTACCAGAAAGTCTTAAACTTATTTTAACTTTGTACTCTTTTGCTATGAATTTTTCTATCTGAGAAATTTTTGTTTCTTTATCATGTTCATCAATATGAGGTTTTATTCTAATTTCTTTGATTACAATGTTTTTTTGCTTTTTCTTATTCTCTTTATCCTTTTTTGTTTTCTCATACTTGAATTTTCCATAGTCCATTATTTTACATACTGGTGGTGCGGCGTTAGGTGAGATTTCAACTAAATCTAGATTTTTTTCATTTGCTAATGCTATTGCTTCGCTTACTGTCATTACTCCAAATTGCTCTCCATCTTCTCCAATTACTCTTATCTCTTTTGCTCTGATTCTTTCATTCATTCTTGGTTCATCAGATTTATTAGTTCCTTTTATAAAGAACACCTCCTAAAATTTTTACAATAAAAAAACAAGATATAAGAAACCTTGTTTAATAGTTATATTAAATTTAATTGTATGCAAAAAAATACTAAAATAAATTTAATTAAATAACTCAATACCTTACTCATCTATAATCCCAAAGGGAACAGAAATCTCTAAATCAAAGTATTACTTAAAATACTTATTTGTGATGGAAAGGTGAGAAAACAACGTTTCTACTTTCTAATTTAATTACTAGGATAATATATCATATTTTAGTACTTATGTCAAATTATTTATAAATAAAAATTATATTACATTATTTAAATTCTAAAATATCCTTTTAAAATACCAATTATTTCTACATCATTGTAATTTTCTTTTTTTATTAATTTAATATTTTCATCATCGTCTAAGGATATTAAAATTATTATTTCATCTACATATTTTAATTCATACAACAAAATTTCTGTCTTATATCTTATAAGGCATTTTTTTTGATTAAAATTATTATAATTTATTTCTTTTTGAATTGTTTTTTTAAATATTAAAATATCATTTTCAAAATAGTTAGGTTCATATTTTTTACAGTACAATTTTATACTAAAAAATTCTTCTTCATTAATAAACGATTTAGGAAAGTAATTTTTTTCATCTTTTTCTGAATATTCAAATATTCCATGTAAATTAAAATTACCTAAAACTTTTATTTCACTTTTTTCTATCTGAACCCCATCTCCTCTTAAAAATAAAATCTCTTTTTTATATTTTTCTGGTAATTTTCTAAATTCTTCATACTCTTTTATTTTATTTTTATCTTCTTCTGATACATCAAATATTTCATAAAATTTTTCTAAAAAATTTTCAGAAGGCCCTTTTATATTGTTGATTATATTATTTATATATTGAGGAGTTACTTCTATAATTTTACCAAGTTCAATTTGAGTCATTCCATACTTCATATATTTTTTTAATATATTTCCAGTTTTTTCCATATTTAACCTACTTTTTTATTTATTTACAAACATTTTTATATTCTTTTTTTATAGCGCTGTAAATTCTATCTAATGATTCTTCTATTATATGAGTAGGAACTGCTAGATTCATTCTTTCAAATCCATCTCCACCATCTCCAAAAGTATATCCTTCACTCATAAAAACTTTTGCTTTTTCATTAAAAAACTTTTGCAATTCTTCCTTTTTTAGTCCTAAAGCTCTGAAATCAATCCATTGTAAATATGTCCCTTCTATTAAAGGAGCTTTTATATTTAAAAATTTTTCTTCAAAAAATTTATTTACTATTCTTTGATTTTTGTCTATTAAAAGTAAAAATTGCTCAAACCATTTTTCAGATTCGTTATATGCCAATTCACAAGCTTTATATCCCAATGCTGCAAAAACATGAGCTGCTGATTTACTTTGTTCATTATAAAATTTTTTTCTTAATTTATTATTTTTTATAATTATATTTGATATACCTATTCCAGCAAGATTAAAAGATTTTGTAGGTGCTGTACAAGTTATTGTTATTTCAGATAATTTTTTTGAAATCGTCTGAAATATAGTATGTTTATTATTTGGTATTATTATATCAAAATGAATTTCATCAGAAATTATGATAAGATCGTTTTTTAATGCTATTTCACCTATTTTTTCAAGTTCTTCTTTACTCCATACTCTTCCTATGGGATTGTGAGGACTGCATAAAATCAAAAGTTTATTATTTTTATTTTCAGAAAGTTTTTTAAATTTCTCAAAATCTATTTTATAATGTCCATTATCATTTATTAACTCACATTTAACAATTTTTCTATTATTATCTTTTATAGCACTATAAAAAGGATAGTAGACAGGAGTAAATATAATCACTCCTTCTCTTTCTTTTGTAAAAGCTTTAACTAAGTCATAAATAGCTGAAACTACTCCTGAAGACGTTACTATCCAGTCTTTTTCAATTTTAAAATTATGTCTTTTTTCCATCCAATTTATTACAGCATTATAATAATTATCATAAGTACCTGTGTATCCTATAACTGATTCGTCTAAATATTTTTTTAAACCGTTTATTATTTCTGGCGCTATTTTCAATTCCATATCTGCCACTGATAAAGGGACTATTTCATCCCCTATATTAGGATTTTCTTTATACATTCTTTCCCATTTGTATGATCCTTGTCCTTTTTTGCTTATCAATGTTTCAAAATCATATTTTTTTTCCATTATTCTCCCCTCTCACAAATGTTTTTAACGTTTTTAAAATAATCCTGAAATTACCCCTTTTTCATCTACATCTATTAATTCTGCTGAAGGTTTTTTAGGAAGTCCTGGCATATCTATTATTTCTCCTGCCATTGCTACTAGAAATCCAGCTCCTGCAGAAAGTCTAATTTCATTTATTGTTATTTCAAAATCTTTTGGTCTTCCTAACAGTAAAGGATTATCTGATAATGATTTTTGTGTCTTCGATATACAAATAGGTAGTTTATCATATCCAAATTCTACATATTTTTTTATATTATTTAATGCTTTAGATGTAAATTTAACTCCATTTGCTCCGTATATTTCTTTTGCTATTTTCTCTATTTTTTCCTGAACAGTTAAATTTAAATCATATAAAGGAGTAAATTTTAATTTTGATCTTTCATTTATGCCAATTGCATGAATCACTTTTTCAACTAACTCTTTTCCTCCTTCTCCGCCTTTTTCCCAAATTTCACATAATGCCACTTCTGTATCAAGTTTATTGCAAAATTCTCTAATCAACCCAACTTCAATATCTGTATCTGTTATAAACTTATTTATTGCAACAACTACAGGAATATTATATTTTTTCATACTTTCTATATGTCTTTCAAGGTTCTCTAATCCTTTTTTTAAAGTTTCTATATTTTCCACAGTTAATTCTTTACAACCACCGTGATGTTTCAAAGCTCTTACTGTTGCCACTATAACTATTACATTAGGATTCAAGTCTGCCTTTCTTGCTTTTATATCTAAAAATTTTTCTGCTCCTAAATCTGACGCAAACCCAGCTTCTGTAACCACATAATCTGATAATTTCAAAGCCATTTTAGTTGCAATAATAGAATTACATCCATGTGCTATATTAGCAAAAGGTCCTCCATGGATAAATACAGGTGTATTTTCCAATGTTTGAACCAAATTTGGTTTTATTGCATCTTTTAATAATGCTGTTATAGCTCCTTCTATTTTTAATTCTTTTACTTTTAGCATTTTGCCTTTTCTATTATACCCAAATACTATTTCTCCTATTTTATCTTTTAAATCTAAAATTGATGTTGCTAAACAAAATATCGCCATTATCTCAGATGCCACCGTAATTTGAAACGAAGATTGTCTTGGAATACCATTTAATCTACCTCCCATTCCAATTACTATCTCTCTTAATGATCTATCATTCATATCTAAAACACGTTTCCATGTTATTTGATTTACATCTATATCAAGTTCATTCCCATGATTTATGTGATTATCTATACATGCAGAAATTAAGTTATGAGCTGTAGATATAGCATGTAAGTCTCCTGTAAAATGTAAATTTATATCTTCCATAGGTACTACTTGAGACATTCCTCCACCTGTTGCCCCTCCTTTGATTCCAAATACAGGTCCTAACGATGGCTCTCTCAAAGCTGCTATGGAGTTGTATCCGTATTTATTTAATGCTTGAGTTAATCCTACTGTTACCGTTGATTTCCCTTCTCCTGGTGGAGTGGGAGTTATCGCCGTAACTAATATTAATTTCCCGTCTTTTTTCAAAGAATTCTTTTCTAAAACATCTAAACTAACCTTTGCCTTATACTTTCCATATTGTTCATAATCATCTTCAGTAAGTCCTATTTTTTCTCCAATGACACTTATCTTCTTAAGATTAGCTTTTTGAGCTATTTCAATATCAGTCATAATATTTCCTCCTAAAATTCTTCATAAGTTTATTTTATTATATTTTTAACTCTTTATTTAATAAAATTAAACCATTAATAATATTGAATATTAATATTAATGTTTAGTCTTTAACATCTTTTCAGCTATTTTATAGTTGGGCATGTATTTTTCTACATAATCATAAAATTTTTTGCTGTGATTAGGGTGTTTCAGATGGGCAAGTTCGTGTAAAATTACATATTCTATCTCAAAACGACTTCTTTTTATGAGCTCTATATTAATATTTACATATCTTTTATTATAATTACATGACCCCCATCTTGTTTTCATAGATTTTATTGATATATGCTCTATTCTTTCATTAAGAATTTTAATCCATTTTTCTATATAATAATAAAATATTTTTTTTGAGTATTCCAAATACCATTTATATATTATTTTCTTTCTATTCTCTACAGTTTCATAATTTGTATAAAGTAAGATCTCCTTTTTATGTTTATCTAGCCTTATACTATTACTATTAGATTTTTCTACAATTAAAGTGTATTCTTCTCCCATTAATTTATGAATTTCTCCAGTTATATATTCAAATTCCTTATTTCTAATTTTAAGTTCTTCCATTTTTTTCAAACTTTTTTTTATCCACTCTTCTTTAGAAAATATAAAGCTTTCTATATAACTTTTATGAAGATTTATTGGAGCAGAAATATGAACTTCCATATTTTGATTTATTCTTAAATTAATATTTTTTATTTTTTTTCTATATACACTATAACCTAATATATTTTCTTTTTTCATTTTTTCCTTAATTTCCTGTTTTAATATGTTTCTATTTTAATTTTTCTATTTCTCGCTCAATTATCCCTGAAATATCAATTCCCATAAGAGCACTTCTTAATATTTTTTGATATAGTTCATCATCATTTTTTTTACAGCTCTTCAAAAAAAGTATACAATTTTGTGTTTTCTTTAACCTAATCACACATCCATCATTTAAGTATATATTAAATGTTATTACTGCATTTTTTTTATCTATTATTTTAGTAAAAAGAACTCCTTGAACTTCAGATAAATTAAAATAAATTTCTTTTTTCTGAAATTTATTTAAAAATGTAAATATAAATTCTCCATTATATTCTTCTAAATTTTCCATTTGCTTTTTAAATTTTCCCCACATTATTTTTAAAAAGAAATACCAAAGTATCAATGTTAATATTCTCATTATTTTCCTTCCTTTTCCTATACCAATTTATCTAAAAATATTGTTGCCAAACTCAAAAATATTAAAAACCCAAAAACATCAGTTGCCGTAGTAAGTAATACTGCTGAAGCCATAGCTGGATCAACTTTCAAAGCTTTTAATGTTATTGGCACTACAAATCCTATTGTACATGCTACAATAAGATTCCCAATCATTGCAAGAAACATTATTAATCCGATAAAAAAATTACCATATATTATACCTAGTATTGAACCACAAACTAACCCTAAAAGTCCTCCATTTATTGCTCCGACTAAAAAACTTTTTCCTACTATTTTTAGAGTATCTCTTCTATCTACCTCTCCCAATGCTAAAGCTCTTATTGTAACAGAAAGTGATTGTGTTCCTGCATTTCCTCCCATACCTGTAACTATAGACATCACAGCAGATAAAATTACTACTTTCTCAATTGTTTTTGAAAACATTCCTACTACAAAAGAGGCTAAAAATGCTGTCCCAAGATTTATTATAAGCCAAGGAAGTCTTTGTTTTACTGAAAATACAAAATTAGAATAAATATCTTCCTCTTCTGAAACTCCACCTAATTTTAAAATATCTTCTGTATTTTCTTCTTGGATGACATCAATTATATCATCTATTGTTATTATACCTAATAAATTTCTTTTATGATTTATAACTGGAACAACTTTTAAATCATATTTTGAAACAAGTCTTGCTACATCTTCTTGATCCTCTTCTACATAAACAGATATTATATTATCATCCATTATTTCTTCTAATTTTGTATCATTAGAAGCTATCAGTATGTCTCTTAAATCTGCTTCTCCTACCAATTCTTTTTTTTCATTTAATACAAATATAGTTTCTATGACTTCTGTCCTAGGAGCAATCATTTTTATTTTTTCCATAACTTCTTTTATTTCAAGATTTGATTTAAAAGCTATATACTGGGTTGTCATAATACCCCCAGCAGAGTCTTCTTCGTATCCTAAAAGTTCTCTTATTTTATTTGCTTGAGACCTTCTCATTTTTGTAAGTATAGACTTACTTTTCTGAATATCTATGTATCCTAAAATATCCGCAATATCATCTGGAGACATATATTTTAATATATCAATAAATTCTTCGTCACTAATTAATTCTATAATTCTTTCTTGTAATTCTTCATCTGCCTGCTCTATTATACTAGCTTTTTGCTCATCTGTCATTAACTCAAATACACGTAAAAGCTCTTCGTCATCTAATTCTTCAAAACTTTCTGCAACGTCAACTGAATGTTTTTCATCTAAATATTCTTCCAATTCTTCTTCTGAATTAATCTTTTGTATCTCTTCAGCCATTTCTTCTGGTGTAGATACCTCTTCTTCTATTTTTTTATCCTTTTCTTCAGTTATTTCATAATTTTCATTATTTTCTTTTTCATTTTCTAACTCATGTTTTTTTTTAGAATTTTCTTCTTTTTCTAATAGATTTTCTAATTCTCTTTCATCCATTTTAAAACCTCCTTCCATTTAAATTTTATATATTTTTATTTAAAATATGTTACAGCAAATATTGTTTTCATATCGTCAGATTTATTTAAAATATCTTTTACATCTATCCATTCTACTTCTATATCTTCACCATGATCAAGAGAAAGTTTTTTTGGTTTAATCAAATCTGATTTTAATTTAGCACTAAAAAAATATAGATTTTCTGTGGTGTATCCTGGAGATACATATAATCCTTTTGGTAACTGCTTAAAATCTTCAACATCATCTTTTAAATATCCTGTTTCTTCCCTTAGTTCTCTAAAGGCTGCCTCAACTGGATTTTCTCCTTTATCTATAAGTCCTGCACAAATTTCTAATGTATAATCTTTTGGCCCTGGTCTATATTGTTTTACTAATATAACTTTTTCTTTTGTTTCATTAAATAAAACAAAGCATACTGCATTAGATTTATCCAAATATTCTAAAGTAATACCTGTTGTTGGGTGAATCATTTTATCACCTTTTAAAAATTTAAAATCTTCCATTATTTAGCCTCCTTTTTCATTATTTTTACCATTTTAAGTACTTTTCTAAAAAATTGTTTCAATTATATTTAAATTTAAATCTTTGGAAAAATTTCTTGTAATTTCCATAGCCTCATCTTCTAAAATTTTATAATCATGCGCGTCAGACCCTATCATACATTTAACATTATATTTACTTGCCACTTCCCAAAATTCTTTGTAAGGGTACATATATCTATCCCAATCAGGGTGTCTTTCAAGCGTTTTTCTAATTCCATTAGCATTAACCTCTAAAGGAATATCCATTTTTAATGCAGCTCTACATATATTATGAGCAATTTCTTCTGTTGTTTCATTCCACTTTCTGTAAGCTATCATATATAAATCTGGATGAGCTATATAATCAAAATTTCCAGATTCTATACCTTTAACCATGTATTTCCCATAAGCTTCAACTTTTTTTCTACTATTTACTTTCCATGCATTAAAAATTTCCATTTCTCCTTCACATCTAAAAGCATGTAATCCTAAAATCATATAATCTAGTTTTTCTTTTATTTCATCATAATAATCTTGAAATTCTGGAAAATATTCTATTTCAATTGATTTATAAATTTTTATTTTATCTTTATATTTTTCCTTTGCTTCTTCTATTTCTAATAAATAACCATCTAATTCTTCCATTTTCATTCTATCAAAATAATAGTCTGGAAGAGGTGCATGATCTGAAATCCCTAATTCTGTATAACCATGCTTTATGCCTTCTTTAACGTAATCTTCTACATTTCCAATAGCATGTCCGCATCTATAATTATGCGTATGGAAATTTGTTTTCATTTTTTCACCTCATTTATATAATTTTGTAATTCTTATTTATACCACTGTTATATATTCTACCAGTTATTTTAAAAAAAATAAAGCCTTTACAATAATTTTCTTTATTTGTTTTTGATTCTTTTTTTTGATATAATATATATGATTAAATATTTGATAAATTTTATAAATCTTTAAGGAGGAATTTTTTTGATAACAATAAACAATTTATCAGTTCAATTTGGTGGAAGAAAACTTTTTGATGAAGTTGATATTAAGTTTACACCTGGGAACTGTTACGGAATAATTGGACCTAATGGTGCTGGAAAATCTACATTTTTAAAAATCTTAACTGGGGAGATTGATTCTACATCTGGAGAAGTTATTATAGATAAAGGAAAAAGATTATCATTTTTAAAACAAGATCACTTTGCTTACGAAGAAGAAGAAGTTTTAAATGTTGTTATGATGGGACATAGTAAATTATATGACATTATGTTGCAAAAAAATGAATTATATTCGCAAACAGAATTTACTGAAGAAAGTGGTCTTTTAGCTGCTGAACTAGAAGGTGAATTTGCTGAACTTGACGGTTGGGAAGCAGAAACTAATGCCGAAAAATTTCTAATCGGTCTAGGTATTTCATCAGATCTTCATCATAAATTAATGAAAGAATTAACTGAACCAGAAAAAGTAAAAGTGTTGCTCGCTCAAGCAATTTTTGGTAATCCTGATATTTTATTATTAGACGAGCCTACAAATGGACTTGACTTAAAAGCTGTTAAATGGCTCGAAGAATTTTTAATGGATTTAGGAGATACCACTGTATTGGTTGTATCACATGATAGGCATTTTTTAAATAAAGTATCTACACACATTGCTGACATTGATTATGGAAAAATTAAAATGTTTGTAGGAAATTATGATTTTTGGTATGAATCAAACCAATTAATGCAAGACTTAATAAGGAATCAGAATAAGAAGCTAGAACAAAAGAAAAAAGAGTTACAAGAATTCATTGCTAGATTTTCTGCTAATGCTTCTAAATCTAAACAAGCAACAAGTCGTAAAAAACAATTAGATAAACTTCAATTTGAAGATATGCAAATTTCCAATAGAAAGTATCCTTATATTGAATTTAAACAAGATAGAGAAGCTGGAAATAATCTTTTAAAAGTAGAAGGATTGAGTAAAACTATAGATGGCGAAAAAGTTTTAAATAATATCTCTTTTACGATAAATACAGGGGATAAAGTTGTTATTTTATCTAATAATGATATCGCAAAAACTACTCTTTTTCAAATTTTAGCTGGAGAAATGGAACTTGATGAAGGAAGTTATGAATGGGGAGTTACAACTTCTCAAAGTTACTTTCCAAAAGATAATACAGAATTTTTTGAAGATGTAAATTTATCACTAATAGATTGGCTAAGACAATTTTCTAATGATCAACATGAAGAATATGTTAGAGGTTTTTTAGGAAGAATGCTCTTTTCTGGAGAAGAGGCTAAAAAAATGGCAAAGGTATTGTCAGGGGGAGAAAAGGTAAGATGTATGTTATCTAAAATGATGTTATCAGGAGCAAATGTCCTTATGATGGATAATCCTACAGATCATTTAGATTTAGAATCAATAACTTCTCTAAACAAATCTTTAGAAAGATTTCAAGGAACAGTGTTATTTACCACTCACGATCACGAATTTATCCAAACTATAGCTACAAAAATTATAGAAATTACGCCAAAAGGAATTTTAGAAAAAGAGATGGAATATGACGAATACATTAATAATGATTCTATTCAAAAAAAGCTTAATGAATTATACTCATCATAATTTGATATGTTATATTATATGAAATTATGATATATAAATATAATAAGCAAAAATAAAAACTGATTTTATTCACCTGTGTAATTTAAATAGGTTTATAAAATCAGTTTTATATTATATATAAAATTTTATTATTTTAACAGTTCTAATGTCCAAGTTTGCAAAATTTCTATATACTTATCAGCTTTCACATCTTCTCCCTTTACAGTAATCCCTGGAAAGAAACTCGCACCTTTTATGTGTGCCTCTGTTTCCTTAATAACATCCCCAGCATTACCTCCATATGTTGAATATATAGCTACTTTTTTCCCAGTAAAATCTTGTTGATGTAAATATCCTATTAGAGGTTGAGCTGCTTGACCAAACCACGAAGGTGTCCCTACTAAAATTAAGTCATAATCAGATATATTTTTATCTACTGGTAATATTTCTGGATAAACTTTATCAGAAACTTGTTTTTCTACTACTTTTTTTATTGTTTCAGCATCATATGCATCTTTGGGATTAATTTTTAACACATCAACTGTTTTGATTCCTGCTCCTTTAATTAACTCTTGTAAAGAGGTAGAAACTTTTTCAGTTGCTCCAGTTTCTGAATAATAAATAATTAAAGTTTTCATATCAGCATTTTTAACTGCTTCCCCTACTTTACTTACAGCACTCTCTCCAGCTTTAGCAGCTTCTTCGACCTTTTTATTTGCACTACCACCGCACGATATAACTAAAAACATTAACATCGATACTATACTTATTATCTTTTTCATTTAAGTCCTCCTAAATTTTAATTTTATTCTTCACGTATAGTATATCATAATTTTTTTATTTAACAATATTATTATTTATAAATTTTAATAAAATTTATAAATATAAAAAGACTGATTAAAACACAGTCTTTTTTAATTAAATTATTGAGAAACTACGTTTGTTGCTTGAGGTCCTTTTGGTCCATCTTCCACATCAAAACTTACTTCTTCCCCTTCAACTACTGATTTAAATCCGTCTTTGTTTATTTTTGAGAAATGTAAGAAATAATCATTTCCATCATCTCCTGAAATAAATCCAAATCCTTTTTTGTCGTTAAACCATTTTACTTTACCTAACAAAGTGCTACCTCCTAAAATTTTAACCTCAAACAACTTTATTACAAATTACATAGTTTATTATTAACTTTATTATTTTGTTTTACTTGCTTTTGGTTTTTATCTAAGCTAATTATACCACATTTTTTTTAATTTGAAACCTTTTTTTTTATATATTTTATATATATAATATATATTTTTAATTTATTTTTCATACTCTATATTAAATATAATATTTATATATATATATAACTTATGATATATTAATAATTTTATATCATTTTTTCAAGTTTAAATATTGAAATTAATGTGAAAATATTATATCATATTATAGTATAGCTTAATTAGGTATGGGTTCCTTCTAACCTAAATTTTAAAATAAGGAGAATATAATACTAAGTATTATAAAATTAGAATGGCATTAATTGTACAAAAATATGGAGGCACTTCTGTTGCAAACTCTGAAAGAGTTATAGAAGTTGCTAGAAGAGTTATAGAATATAAAAAAATGGGGAACGACGTCATTGTAGTAGTATCTGCTCCAGCAGGAACTACAGATTCTTTGCTAAAAAGAGCATATGAAATAAGTGAAAAACCTAGTAAAAGAGAATTAGATATGTTGCTCACTTCAGGAGAGCAAATTTCAATTGCATCTCTTGCAATTGCTATAGAAACTTTAGGTGAAAAAGCTATTTCATTGAATGCCTTTCAAGTTAAATTTAAAACCACAAGCGATCATACAAAAGCAGAAATACTAGATATAGACACTACTTTAATAAAAGAAAAATTATCAGAAGGTAATGTAGTTGTTTTTGCTGGATTTCAAGGAATTACAGAAAAACATGAAATTACTACTCTTGGTAGAGGAGGATCTGATACAACCGCTGTTGCATTAGGAGCTGCGTTAAATGCTGATGAAGTAGAAATATATACCGATGTTGATGGTATTTATACTGCAGACCCTAGAGTAGTTCCAAATTCTAAAAAATTAGAAGCTATATCTTATGAAGAGATGCTTGAATTAGCTGCTTCAGGAGCTAAAGTTCTACATCCAAGATCAGTTGAAATTGCTGCAAAATACAATATAAAAATACATTTAAGATCATCTTTTGATAATTCAATTGGTACTATTGTTAAAAAAAGCGAAGGAGAAGAAATGGAGAAAGTAAAAATTATTGGAATTACATCATCTAAAAACGAAGGGAAAATAACACTTTCTGGATTACCTGATAAACCAGGAATTGCTGCAAAAGTTTTTTCACAACTTGCAAAGGCAAAAATAAATACAGATATTATACTTCAAAGTTCAAGTGTTAATAAAGAATTAAATAATATCTCTTATACTGTAAATATCAATGACTTAAAAGAAGCAAAAGAAATATCTGAAAAATTAAAAGATGAACTTGGGGCTGAAGGAGTTACATCTGAAGATAAAATTGCTAAAATATCTGTTATAGGTATAGGATTAAAAACTCATTATGAAACAACTGCTGAAATATTCGATACATTAGCTGAAAATAATATAAATATAGATATGATTTCTTGTTCAGAAATAAATGTTTCATGCATAATTAAAGAAGAAGATATTGATAAAGCTGTAAAAGCTCTACATGAAAGATTTATAGAACTAGATTAAAAAAACTAAAAAATAGGAGACAAAAATGAAAATAGGAATCATAGGTTTAGGAACTGTAGGAGAAGGGGTTCTTAAAGTCCTAAGTACAGAAAGAGATAGTATCAATGAAAAATCAAGAGCATATATTGAAGTAAAATATGCATGTGATTTAAATATAAATAGAAATTTTTCTTTTAATTTTGATAAGTCTATTCTTATTAGCGATTATAAGAAAATATTAGAAGATCCTGAAATAAAAATTGTTGTTGAACTAATTGGTGGAGAGACTATTGCAAAATCAATTATTATAGAAGCATTTAAAGCTGGTAAAAGTGTCGTAACAGCTAATAAAGCCCTTATTGCCAAACATGGTGTTGAATTATTTCAAATAGCAAAAGAAAATAAAGTTTCTTTCTTATTTGAAGCAGCTGTTGGTGGAGGTATCCCAATAATTACACCACTTATGGAAAGTTTAGTTGCAAATACTATTACAGAAATAAAAGGAATTATGAATGGTACTTCAAATTATATATTAACTAAAATGAAAAATGAAAATTTATCTTTTGATGAAGCACTTTCCATAGCATCTGCTAAGGGATATGCTGAAGCTGATCCTTCTTACGATATTGATGGAATTGATGCAGGTCATAAAATAAATATATTGGCTTCTCTTGCTTACGGAGGTTCGATTAAATTTAAAGATATGCAATTATCAGGAATTAGAGAAATAAGTACTATTGATATTTTTGCTGCAAACCAGTTAAATACTACTATAAAATTAATAGCTTCATCAAAACTATTATCAGATTCTTCTGCTCAGATTTCAGTAGAGCCTACACTTATTTCAAATACAGAAATTTTATCTAAAGTAGATGATGTATATAATGCCATAGAAACTACAGGTTCTTACACTGAAAAAACATTATTTTATGGTAAAGGCGCTGGAATGGAACCTACAGCTTCTGCTGTTGTTGCAGATATAGTAAAAATAGTTACTAGATCAAATATTGAATCAGATTATTTCTTTAATTCAACAAAATCTTTTAATATTATTGATTCAAATGAAATTAAGGATAATTTTTATATAAGAGTTTCAAATGATTTTGATATTGAAAAATCTCCTTTTGAAATTGAAAATGAAATAGATAATTTTTATATTATTATTTCAGAAAATTTATCAAGAAATGAGATTAAAGAAATAATAAAAAACGCAAAAGAAAAAATCATTTTAAAAATTAGTTAATTAAAATCCGTTTTATTAAAAATCTTTGTAAATTATTTAATAAATTGAATACAAACTCTATATTGATTAATATCATTTAATAAAAAAAATACTTTTCTCATCTTTAAAAGATTTTTAAGATTTGAAAAGTATTTTTTATTAACTATTTTTAACTATTTTTTCTTGTAACAACTTTTATAATTTCATTTACAATAAGTGGTATTAACGATAATCCTATTACCATTCCCCAATGACTTGAATCCATTTGAGTTACTTTGAATACAGCTGATATAGGAGGTATTGAAATTAATCCAACTTGCAATGCTATACCAACTATTATTGATAAAATAAGCATTTTATTTCCAAAAAATCCAACTTCAAATATTGTTTTCTTACTATTTCTCATGGACAATGAATAAAATAATTGTGAAAAAGTCAGTACTATAAATGCCATTGTTCTTCCATATGTGAGTACTTCTATTCCTTCTTTTGTTTCAAAATACTTAACGTCTGTTAATGGTATAACTCCTCCGTTATGAATCATTCCTAAATAGAAAGCTATTAATGTTAAAATTCCTATTAATGTCCCTGCTATACCAGCTCTCATACCTGCTCCTTCTGAGAAGAAACTCTCCTTAGGATTTCTAGGTTTTTTACTCATTACATCTTTATCTCCTGGATCTATCCCTAAACAAAGCGCTGGTAATGTATCTGTAACTAAATTTACCCAAAGTAGTTGAGTTGCTATCAATGGTAAAGGCCAATTAAGTATTGTCGCTAAAAATATGCAAATAACTTCTCCTAAATTACACGAAAGTAGAAACATAACACTTTTCTTTATATTATTATAAATATTTCTTCCTTCTTCTATAGCATGTACTATTGTTGTAAAATTATCATCAGTTAGTATCATATCACTTGCACCTTTTGAGACATCTGTTCCTGTAATCCCCATAGCTACTCCGATATCAGCAAATTTTAATGACGGCGCATCATTTACTCCATCTCCAGTCATTGACACAATATTTCCCTGTTCCTTAAATGCTTTAACTATTTTTACTTTATGCTCAGGAGACACTCTTGCAAATACTTTAAATTTATTTATATCTCTTGAGAATTGTTCATCTGAAAGCTCATTTATTTCCACTCCTGTTATACTTTGGCTTATATCTGAAGCTATTCCTAATTCTTTTGCTATGGCAACAGCAGTATTTTTATGATCTCCTGTTATCATAATCGGTGTAATACCAGCTTTTTTAGCCTCTATTATCGAGTCTTTAACTTCAGTTCTTGGTGGATCTATCATCCCAACTACACCTATAACAACTAAATCTTTTTCCATTTCTTCAGAAGTAATTTTATCTTCTACGTCTTTAAAAGCAACTCCTAATACTCTTAGTGCTGAATCAGACATTTCTTCTGTTATTTTCAGAATTTTATTTTTCATTTCTTCTGTTAAATTTATTATTTCACCATTAATCAACATTCTATTAGATCTCAATAAAATATTATCTATAGCCCCTTTTGTATGTACTCTATATTTATTACCTTCTTCATTTAATGTTGACATCAATTTTCTATCAGAATCAAAAGGATTTTCACCAACTCTTTTATATTCTGTATTTAAAGTACTTTTTGTTAAGTTAAATCTATCACCTAAAACTATTAGAGCTACTTCAGTAGGATCTCCTATATCCTGTCCACTATCTATAGAAGCATCTGAACAAAGTACAAATGATCTTATTAATTCAGTTTCATCATGATTTGGAGTAAAATCCCTTCCTGTCCCAGGTATTTCTCTCAAATTTTCATAAGTATACGTTTTTGTAACTGTCATTTTATTTTGAGTTAGTGTCCCTGTTTTATCAGAACAAATAATATTTACAGCACCTAATGTTTCTACCGCAGGTAATTTTCTTACTATAGCATTAATTTTTGACATTTTTGTAACACCCATTGCAAGAACTATTGCAACTATTGCAACTAATCCTTCTGGGATTGCAGCTACAGCTAAACTTATTGCAGTCATAAACATATCTAGCGGTTCTCTTCCTTGAAATAACCCTATGATAAATATTAAAGCACAAATACCCATAGCCATATATCCTAAAAGCTTTCCTAATTCTTCAAGCTTTATTTGTAATGGAGTTAACGTATTTCCATCTTCATCTAATATTTTTGCTATTTTACCTATCTCTGTTTCCATAGCAGTTCCAACTACAACTCCTTCACCTCTTCCATAAGTCGCCATAGTAGACATAAATGCCATGTTTTCTCTATCTCCTACTGGCATTTTTTCATCATTTGCTACAAAATTAGCACTTTTTTCACTAGGTACAGATTCCCCAGTTAAAGCAGATTCCTCTATTTGTAAATTAACACTTTCAATAAGTCTTACATCTGCAGGAATAAATCTCCCTGCATCTATTACTAAAATATCTCCAGGTACTAATTCTTCTGAGCTTATTTCAATGACTTCACCATTTCTTCTAACTAAACTTTTTGGAGTTGTCATTTCTTGTAAAGCTTCAAGGGCTTTTTCTGCTTTTGATTCTTGGACTACACCCACTATTGCATTTATAAATACCACTGCTAAAATTATTAAAGCATCTGTCCATCCATGAGGCCAATGCGCTATTACATTAATTACAGCAGCACCAATTAATACATATATTAGCATATCTTTTAGCTGTGCTAAAAACAACTGTAATAAGTTTTTTTTAGGTTTTCCTTTTAGCTTGTTGTATCCATATTCTTTAAGCCTTTTTTCTACTTCCTCTGTTGTAAGTCCTATTTTAGGATCTACATTAAACTTTTTTAATACTTCTTCCTGTGATTTAGTAAACCACATATTGTTTTCACCTCATATTTTTTATTTACGTTTTTTAAGATTCGTATAATCTTAGTTATTATATCAAAATATATTTTAAAATAAAAGAAAAATTACACTTTATTAAATCATATTTGTATCTTTTTCTTATTAAAATATTTAATTCCAATTATAGCAAATATTATCATAGCAATACTTATTAAGTAAGGTGCCCTTATACCATAAACTAGTAAATCTTCCACTCTAAATGTGCTTACAATTACTCTTATAATAGCATACATTATTAAATATATCATTGATAATACCCCTATATTATACTCCTTCTTTCTAAAGAAAAACCACAATAAAATAAATCCTATTAAATTTAATATTGACTCGTACATCATCGCAGGATGTAACGGATATCCTGGAAATTCTAATCCAGCTGGTGTATCTTCTGGAAATACAACCCCCCATGGAACAAGCTCCCTAAATTTATTTTGAGCTTCTAGGCTCATATTTTGATATGCATACCACCACTCATTAAATTTCCCTGAAAGTATTACTTTTAAAGGGGTAAATGTAGGGAATCCATGTATTTCTCCATTAGCAAGGTTTCCAAATCTTCCTAAAAATTGTCCAAATATTAAAGGCCCCACAGCCACATCAGTTAATACCCATAAATTTAATTTATTTTTCTTTGCATATAAATAAGAACCTATAAGTCCACCTATTATTCCACCATGAATTGCTAGTCCACCTTCCCATACTCTTAATATCGAGAGTGGATTATCCATATAATAGCTAAATTTTAATAATACATAGTAAAGTCTAGCACCTAGTAATCCAGATATCATACTCCAAAAAGCAAAATCTTCTATTAATTTTTTATCTTTTATACCTCTTTTTTTTGCAACTATATCTTTAGATGCAATATATATTCCTATAACAAAAGCAAGAATATACATTAAACTGTATATTCTTAACTCAAAATTTCCTATTTTAAACAGATAAGATCTCATCAATTCTCCTTATTTTTACAGTTGTTTTTTTAATTCTTCTTCAAATATAACAAAAAAATCTTCAATTTGTGATTTAGTTATTTCACCTAGTATTCCTATTCTCATTAAGCTTTCTGCATATGTCCCTTTTCCACCTGTTACAGTGTACCCTTTTTCTTCTAATGCACTTATTATCCCTTTAATAGATATACCTTCTTTATATATTGATACAAGAGTATTTGTTCTATTAGATTCTTCTTTAACAAGTAAATTAAATCCTAATTTTTGGGATTTTTCTTCTATTAATTTTCTCAACTCATATTTTTCTTTTATTACAGTATC
Organism: Leptotrichiaceae bacterium; assembly: GCA_018060185.1. Taxonomy (GTDB): domain Bacteria; phylum Fusobacteriota; class Fusobacteriia; order Fusobacteriales; family Leptotrichiaceae; genus JAGOWQ01. The sequence continues at coordinate 22,893 of JAGOWQ010000001.1, forward strand.
TATTCCCTTTTTAATTAAATCTTGTAAAGATTGATGTAATGCTAAAATTAATCCTATTGCAGGTGTATAAGGTGTTTCTGACATTTCATAAAAATATTTATCATATTGTTTTATACTAAAATAATATTTAGGTAAATCAGATTTTTCCATTGCTTTTCTTGCTTTTTCACTAGCAGTAATAAAAGATAACCCTGGAGGAATTAAAAATGCTTTTTGACTACCAGCTATTGCAACATCTATATTCCAACCATCAAAATCAAATTCATTGGCTACAAGTCCACTTATAGTATCTACAACTAATAAAATCTCTGTTCCTTTTGTTAATTCCCCTAAAGATTTTACATCATTTAAAATACCTACAGATGTTTCACTATGTGTAACTAAAATTCCTTTTATATCTACATTTTCAGATAATATTTTTTTTACATCTTCTAATTTGTAACTATCACCAAAATCATACTCTAAATTAATTACATTTAATCCATATATTTCCCCGATTTTTTTAAATCTTTCTCCAAAATATCCCGTATTTATAACTAAAATCTTTTCTCCTTTGGAAAAGAAATTAACTACTGCAGCTTCCATAGCTCCAGTTCCTGATGCAGATAGTACAGAAACATCATTTTTTGATTTAAATACCTTTTTTAAGTTTTCACTACTCTCTCTCAACATTTTTCTAAATGTAGGTGTCCTATGATGTACTATATCCTTTCCAAGTATCTCCAAATATCTTTCGGGAACATTTGTTGGTCCCGGTGTTAATAATAATTTACCCATATAGCTCTTCTCCTTCTATATTTAATATTTATTTAACTGTATATTTACAGATCAATAACAATCGATTTTATTTTAGTCATACTTTCTATACTGTATTTTATTCCTTGTACTCCCACTCCAGATCCTTTAATCCCTAAAAATGGAAAATTATCAGGGCCTCTTTGAGTTTTATTATTTATTTGAACTGTCCCTACTTCAAGCTTTCCTGCTATTTCAAATGCTTTTACTATATCTTTGGTAAATACAGATGTTTGTAAGCCATACTCTGATCCATTACATATTTCTATTGCTTCATCTACATTTTTTACTCTTATTATAGGTAATATAGGTCCAAACGGCTCTTCCCATGCTATTTGCATATCTAAAGTAACATTATCGAATACCACTGGCCATAATAAATTTCCTTCTCTTCTTATTTGATTTAATGCAACTGCTCCTTTTTCTTTAGCATCTAATACTAAACCTTCAATAAAATCTGCTGATTTATTGTCAATTAATGGTGTTATATCTGCATTATCAAAAGGGTCTCCTACTGTTAGTTTTTCTACTTCTGATTTTATTAATTCAGATAATTTGTCTGCAACTGTTTCAACAACTAATACCCTTTTTATTGCTGTACATCTTTGACCAGAATAACTAAACGCACCACTTACAATATCTTTAGCAGCTTTTTCTAAATCTGCTTCTTCTGAAACAATAGCTCCGTCTTTACCACCCAACTCTAATAATATTGGTCTCATACCTGCAAGTTCTCCTATTTTTTTTCCTACTGGAGTACTACCTGTAAAGTTTACAAAATCTACCATTGGATGAGCTATTAAATAATCTCCTATTTCTGAACCTTTTCCTGTAACCGTATTTAAAACACCTTCTGGTATACCTGCTTCATGAAATGCTTTTACTAATAGCAATCCACTTAAAGCTCCTTGTGTAGGTGGTTTAAATAATACAGTATTTCCACCTATTAAAGCTGGGGCAATTTTTGAAGCTGATAAATTTACAGGATAGTTAAATGGCGCTATAGCTAATACTAATCCCATAGGTTCTCTTCTCACCATCGCTATTTTATTCTTACTTGATACTTCAAAACTTCCACCTTCAATTATCTCACCAACTGTTCTTAATCCTTCTTCAGCAGAATATCTAATTAAATCTGATGTCCTTACAACTTCATTAATTGATGCATTAATTCCTTTTGATACTTCTTTTGCTAATATTTCACCAATTATTTCCTTGTCTCTTTCTAAAATATCTGCTGCTTTATATAAATATTTTGCTCTTTCTACTACTGCTAAACTTCTCCATTTTTGTAACGCTATTTTTCCAGTCTCCATAGCATAATCTACTTCTTCCTTGGTCATAGAAGGTATACTCCCAAGTTCCTCATTATTTATTGGAGAATAGATTTTTATCTCTTTTTCTGAACTTTTCCACTCACCATTTATTAAATTTTGGCATTTCATTTATTTTTTCCTCCTAATTTCGCACTACAACTCTTTTGTTAATTTATCATATTGAATTAATTTTTCTAAAATGCCTTCAATTTTATCTAATCTAAGCATGTTAGGTCCATCAGATTTAGCCACACTCGGATCTGGATGAACTTCTGCAAATATTCCATCCACTCCAATGGATAATGCTGCTCTTGCTAATGGATATACGTAATTACTATTTCCTCCTGAAGTTTCTCCCTGTCCACCAGGAATTTGAACAGAATGTGTTGCATCAAACACTACAGGATAACCAAATTTTCTCATTTCAAGAAGACCTCTCATATCAACAACTAAATTATTGTATCCAAAAGTTGATCCTCTTTCACACAACATTATATTTTCATTTCCAATTTCTTCAAATTTTTTAACAACATTTTTCATATCCCAAGGTGCTAAAAATTGCCCTTTTTTTATGTTAACTGCTTTACCAGTTTCTCCTGCTGCTACTAGTAAATCTGTTTGCCTAGATAAAAAAGCTGGAATCTGTAAAATATCTATTACTTTCGCGGCTTCTTTACATTGCAACGGTTCATGGATATCTGTTGCTAAAGCTACTCCATATTTTTCTTTCACCTTTGATAATATTTCTAAACCTTTATCTAGTCCTGGACCTCTAAATGACGTAATTGAAGATCTATTTGCTTTATCAAAAGATGCTTTAAATACATACTGTATACCTAATCTATCTGTTATCTCTTTCATTTTTTCTGCAACTTCCATTACTAAATCTTCAGATTCAATAACGCAAGGACCTGCTATTAAAAATAATTTTCCGTTACCAACTGTAATATTATCTGTAATTTTTACACATTTAACTTCTTCTATTAACATATTTACTCTTTTCCTTTCTATAATATTACCTCTATATTAAACAATATTTTTTAGTTAACATATTCATTTTATCATAATATTTAATTAAATAAAAGAGTTATTTATGTATTATTTACAGTATATATTTAATGTTATTATTTTTTTATGATACTAAAAAATTATTTGCTTTTTTTTATTATTTTATAGTATAGTATATGTGTAGTATCTAAAAAAATGTGAAAAAAATATTTTATATAAAGATTGTGAGGAAAATTTATGTCAATTGAAACATTAAACCCATTTGAAATTGCTCAAAAGCAAATCAAATCAGCATGTGATAAACTGAACACAGATCCTGCTGTATATGAAATTTTAAAAAATCCTATGAAAGTTCTAGAAGTATCCTTTCCAGTAAAATTAGATAACGGAACTATTAAAACTTTTACAGGATACAGATCACAACATAACAACGCTGTTGGTCCATTTAAAGGAGGAATAAGATTTCACCAAGATGTTACTAGAGATGAAGTTAAAGCGCTATCCACTTGGATGACTTTTAAATGCTCAGTAGCAGGAATTCCTTATGGAGGTGGAAAAGGTGGAATTACACTAAATCCAAGAGAATACTCTATAGCAGAATTAGAAAGAATTTCTAGAGCTTACGCTAAAGCTATCTCACCATTAATAGGTGAAAAAATTGATATTCCAGCACCAGATGTTAATACTAATGGTCAAATTATGTCATGGATGGTTGATGCATACGAAGAAATAGCTGGTAAATCTACACTTGGAGTATTTACAGGAAAGCCTTTAGAATTTGGAGGTTCTCTTGCCAGAACTGAGGCTACAGGATACGGAGTTCATCTTACAGCTAAAAAAGCACTTGAAAAATTAGGAAAACAAGTTAAAGGTGCTACTTATGCTATACAAGGATTTGGAAATGTAGGTTATTATACTGCTTATTATGCTCACAAAGATGGTGCAAAAATAGTTTCCATATCAAACTCAAAAACTATTATATACAACGAAAATGGAATAGATATGGAATCAGTAATTAAAGAAGTAGAATCTAATGGTAGAGTAGCTAACAATGGTTACGGAAAAGAAATATCTAATGCCGAGTTACTAGAATTAGACGTTGATGTATTAACTCCTTGTGCATTAGAAAACCAAATTACTTCTGAAAACGCTGATAGAATTAAAGCTAAAATAATTACAGAAGGTGCTAACGGACCTACTACTCCAGAAGCTGATGAAATTTTATATAATAAAGGAATTGTTGTTATTCCTGATATTTTAGCAAATGCAGGTGGAGTTGTTGTTTCTTATTTTGAGTGGGTACAAAATTTGCAAGGATATTACTGGGCATTTGATGAAGTTCAAAAAAAAGAAGACGACTTATTATCTAAATCATTTGAAGATATATGGAATTTAGCAAAAGAATTTAATGTTGATTTAAGAAATGCTTCTTATATGATGAGTATTAGAAGAATTGAAAAAGTAATGAAATTAAGAGGATGGTATTAAAATATGTTTATTGTAATTCTTAATTATATAAAATCATTAGATGAAGTTGATGAAAAAAGAAACGAGCATCTATCATTTATAAATAATTATGTTTTAAAAGGTAAGTTTCTAGCTGTTGGTCGTCAAACTCCTCCTAAAGGTGGAGTTGTTATCGCTCACAATGTTAATAGAAAAGAGTTAGAAAATATTTTAATAAACGATCCTTACTATACAAATAAATTAGCAGAACATAGTATTATTGAATTTAATCCTAAAATGTACGCTAATGGATTAGAAGAATTTTTAGATAATTTAAAATAAATTTTGTAAATGTATAACTTTTTAATAGATCAAAATATTGAAAAACAGTTTCTTAATAATATGTAAAAAGAAACTGTTTTTTATTATGTATTAAATTTTATCTAAAATTTCTGATTTTAATTTATTGAAAGCACGTCCTCTATGACTTACACTTTTCTTTTCATCTAAAGACGATTGACCAAAAGATTTTCCCAATTCATAAGAAAAGAATATAGGATCGTATCCAAATCCATTATTTCCATCTCTTTCAAATAAAATTTCTCCTTTTACTTCTCCTCTAAATGATCTGATTTTACCATCAGGAAATGCAATACTAACCACTGATATAAAGTATGCTGTTCTTTTTTCTTTTTCTACGTATTTCATTTCTTCCAATAATTTATCTATATTTGAACTATCAGTAGCATTTTCACCAGAGTACCTTGAAGAATATATTCCAGGAGCTCCATTCAAATAATCTACACAAAGGCCTGAATCATCTGAAATAGTTATAATTCCTATATATTTAGAAATTTCAATAGCTTTTTTAGCAGAATTTTCTTCAAATGTAATTCCATTCTCTTCGACATCAGGTACATATATATTATCTAAAATAGATACAACCTCTATATCCATTCCATTAGTTAATTTTTTAAAGTCTTTTATCTTTCCTTCATTTTTAGTAGCAAGAAATATTTTCATTTTATATTCTCCAAATTTTTAATTTTTTCTATATTTTTCCAAATTATTTTTTATAATTTCATTTACAATTAAATTTATATTTTTTTGTTCTTCAGAAGAAAGTTTATCCAAAGTTATAGGTTTATCTACTACTATTTTAACATTTTTATTAGGACTTATCTTTAAACTTTTTTTACTCTGTATATTGTAAGTTCCTACTAAAGTAACAGGTATAATTCTAACTCCTGAATCTGTTGCCAATTTAAAACTCCCTTTTTTGAATTCTCCTACGTTTCCGTCTTCACTTCTACTTCCTTCTGGAAATATAACATATGAATATCCATCTTTTAATTTTTTTATAGCTTCTTTCATATCCTTCATACCTTGACGAACATTTTTTCTATCTAAAAAAATACAATTAAGAGCTTTCATCCACCAACCTATTAGTGGCCATGATTCCATTTCTTTTTTAGCAATAAATGAAAAATTTATTGGTAAATATCCTAATAATATTGGAATATCTAAATTACTTTGGTGATTTGATATTAATATCGTAGCTTCATTATTTTTTTTAATATTTTTTATTTCTTCTTCACAATTATTTTCGTAAACTACTTTAACTTTACTTCCCGAAGCCCAAACTAAATTTTTACCCCAGTTTGTACCTACTTTACGTGTAAATATATATTTATCTAGACCTTTTTTAAATAACGTAATAGGATATCTAAAAAGAAATCCATATATAAAAGTACCTATTAATATAAAATGATAAAATATCGTTCTCATGGTGTTATTCTCCTTCTAAATCAAAAAATCTACTATTTTTATTAAATTCTTTCATTTTTCTTAATATTTCATTTAATTCAAATCCTTGTCTGATTAAATATTGTATTAATTTTTTTTCATCTTTTTTTAAATTTTTTAAAATTAATTTTTCTAATTTTTCTTCTTCAAAGCTTTTAATATTCTCTTCTCTTTCATTTTCTTCTACATAAATAAAAGCATCTTCAATAATTTCTTTACTTAACCCTTTTTGAAAAAGCGAGTAAAACACTTTCTTTTTCCCATATTTTTTACTCTTTATATAAAGTGTGGCATAATTAAAATCATTTATATAACCTAATTCTTCTAATTTTAATACAGCTTTTTCTACCATTCTCATATTTCTATATTTTTCTTTTAATTTTAAAAACAATTCTTTTTTCGTTCTATCTTTGAGGGATAAAAGGAATATCCCTTTTTCAATAGAAGCCTCATATGAAATATCATCATATAGGCTTTCTATATTTTCATTAACTTTTAAATTATATCTTTGTTTTATTAAAGGACTTATATCCAAAATTTCTTCTGTGGATAAATAGATTTTATTTTTTTGGATCTTTTCTATTATCATTATTCAATTACCATTTCTTCAGAATCATCTTCTATTTTCTTTTTATCTAATTTTTTATTTTCTTTTGTTGCTACATCTTTTGTTTCTATTTCTTCCAATTCTTCTTTAGTTTTTGGTTTTATTGCTGTCAATACTTCAGATTCAATTCTTGAAAATAATTCTACATTTTCTATTAACATTTTTTCTACATTTACTCTTCCTTGACCAAGTCTTTCATCTCCATAACTAAACCACGCACCGCTCTTAGATACAATACCTAAATCAATTGCAGCATCTAATACTTCACCCTTTTTAGAAATTCCTATTCCATACATTATGTTAAATCTTGCTTCTTTGAAAGGAGGAGCAACTTTATTTTTAGTAACCTTCACCAAAACTTCACTTCCTACTATATCATCTCCTTGTTTTACTGAACCAGTTCTTTTAACTTCCATTCTTACTGTGGAAAAAAATTTTAATGCACGTCCACCTGAAGTAGTTGTTTGAACTCCTGGAACAAATGAAAATCCTCCGATTTTTTCTCTTATTTGGTTAATAAAAATCATGACAGTATCTGATTTTGAAATACTTCCTGTTAACTTTCTTAAAGCTTTTGACATAAGTCTAGCTTGTAATCCCATTTGTTGATCTCCCATTTCCCCTTCTATCTCAGCTTTAGGAACTAGTGCTGCTACCGAATCTATAACAATTACATCCATAGCTCCACTTCTAACTAACATATCAGCTATCTCCAATGCCTGTTCTCCAGTATCTGGTTGAGAAATTAAAAGTTCGTCAATATTAACTCCAAGAGCTTTAGCATAAACAGGATCTAGAGCATGTTCAGCATCTATAAAAGCAACTACTCCTCCTTCTTTTTGAGACTCGGCAATTATATGTAATGCAAGAGTCGTTTTCCCTGATGATTCTGCTCCATAAATTTCAACGATTCTTCCTCTTGGAACTCCTCCTATACCTAGCGCTATATCTAAATTTAAACTCCCTGTAGAAATAGTTTTTACATTCATTTTTTTATTTTCTCCGAGTTTCATTATAGAACCTTCACCATATTCTTTTTGTATCTGCTTTAATGCCAAATCTATAACTTTTTCTTTTTCCGTCAATCCTTTTGTACTTTTTTCTTCTTCTACTTTTTTTCTAGCCATTTTATATTTCTCCTAACTCATAATTTTATTAATCTTCCCTTTTATTAACTTACTTTATAAAATTTAAATTTATAAATCCCTCAATTAATTTTCACCTCCACTTCACTACAATATTATATCAAAATTTTAAAAAAATAAAAAGAGCAATTGCTCTTTTTATTAATTTCAAATATATTTAAAAATATACTATTTTATTGCTTCAACTTGCTTTAATAATTCTGAAGCTCCTTGAACTTTATTATTAACTGCTTCTTTTAAAATAGTAATTGCTTCATTTTTTTTACCTACTAAAGCATAAACTTGACCTAAAGATAATTTTGCTTGGTTATCTTTATCTTCACTAATTGCTCTTTTTAAATATTTTTCAGCCAAATTTCCATTGCCTAAATTTGCAAATGCTACACCTAAATTTTTATTTAATTCCTTTGCAGGTACTATAGCTTTTAATTCATTATATATAGAATTTATTTTAGATGTATTATTTTGAACTTCGTATAATCCTAATAATAGAACTCTAGTATCTACATCTTTTGTATTAATAGATGAAGCTTTTTTCAAATATTCTTCGGCTTTTGCGGCATTATTATTTTGCAAATAGTAACTTCCTAACATCATTAAAGCTTCTATATCTTTATTTCCTGTTTTAGTGTTCATATCTAAGAGTATCTTTTCAGCTCCAGCAGGATTATTAGAATTTACTTCTATTTGAGATAGCAAATATCCCGCAGGTATAATCGCTACTGGTGACATATTATAAGAACTTTGTAAATATTTTTTAGCTTGAACAGTGTTGTTTTTTGATAAATAATATTGCCCTATGTTATAATTAACTTCTGATTTATATTCTGTATTTGTTGATTTCATTGCAGTATTATATCTTGTATCTCCTTTTGTTTGCATATTATTTTCAAAGTAGAAAATTATTAATCCTGATGTTGTATCAACATCATCAGCTCCTGATTTATTATCAGCCCACTCTATATATTTTTGTGCTTCAGATACTTTCTTTTCACTCAATGCTATAGTATACAATAATCTTGCAGCCTCATCTTTTTCAGGCGCATTGTTATTTGTATCGTTCCAAACTAATCCTAAATATTTTTTTGCATTGATTAAATTATTATTTTGCAAATGATATGCTCCCAATTGAAAATTAGCCTTTATAGCATATGTTTTATCTCCTGAATTTGACACACTCTCTAACAATTTCACAGATTCTGCTATTTTATTACTTTTAGCTAAACTTTCTGCATTTGTATAATCTGCCTTTGCATCTGCAAATCCTATATTGCTTAATATTATAACTCCCATAATTAATAATATTTTTTTCATATATCCTCCTACTTTCTTAAATCTTCTACTATTTTTGTTTTAGAAGATGTTCTATCATCTACATTCTTTATAATTTTAGCTGGCATTCCAGCTACTACTACATTTTCTGGAACATTTTCGGTTACTACAGCTCCAGCTGCAACAACTGATCCTTTTCCAACTTTTACACCTTCCAATACTACTGCATTGGCTCCTATAACTACTCCATCTTCTATTATAACAGGATCTGCTGACGGTGGTTCAATAACTCCAGCTAAAACTGATCCAGCACCTATATGGCAATTTTTACCAACTTTTGCTCTTCCACCAAGTACAACATTCATATCTATCATTGTACCTTCTCCTATTTCAGCTCCTATATTTATAACAGCTCCCATCATTATAACAGCTTTATCTCCTATAATTACTTTATCTCTTATTATAGCTCCTGGTTCTATTCTAGCATTTATGTTTTTTATATCTAACATAGGAACTCCAGAATTTCTTCTGTCATTTTTCAAGTAATAATTTGTTAGATTATTATCATTAATTACTTTTTCTATATCGTTCCAATCACCAAATAATACTTTAAATCCTTCTTTTCCTATTAATTTACAAGAATGTGCTTTTGTTATTTCTTCGTCAGTATATAATTCAACTGGGGTAGTTTTCTCAGCATTAGCTATATATTGAATAATTGCTTTTGATTTTTCCAACTCTGTCATTATTTTATACTCCTATCTTTTAACTTTTATTTATTTTATATTATTTTATTCTTTATTTTATTCCTAGAACATCTTTCATCGTATATTTCCCAGCAGATTTACCATTTAAATACACAACTGCTTTAACCGCTCCATCAGAAAACATTTTTCTTGATAAAGCTTCATGTTTTATTTCTATAATTTCATCATTTTTTGCGTAAACAACCGTGTGCTCTCCTATAATATTTCCACCTCTTATTGAATGAATACCTATTTCTTTCTCCGTTCTTTTGCTATAATCTTTTCTTCCATATACAATATTATAATTACCTTCTAAATTTTCTTCCACTTTTTCAAGTAATGTAATAGCTGTTCCACTAGGAGCGTCAATTTTCCTATTATGGTGCTTTTCTATGATTTCTATATCAAAATCTTTTAACAACCTTGTTGCAAAAGCAACTACCTCGTTGACAATAGTAACCCCTAAAGATGTATTTGTAGCTTTAATTATTGGAATTTCTCTGGATGCTTTTTCTATACTATCTAGTTGCTCGTTTGTGTGCCCAGTTGTGGCAATAACTAAAGGTACTTTTTTTAGTAAAGCAGCATTTAAAACATCCTCTATTAAACTAAAATGTGAAAAGTCTATGATTGCATCGTATTCTAGTTTTTTACTTTCAAAATTTTCAAAATTACCATTCCCTAATGGGTCTATAAATCCTATAAATTCATTATTTGAATTTATTATTGATTCTTTCACATACTGTGCCATAACTCCTGCACCATAAACAAGTATTTTCATCTCCACCTCAATTTTCATAAGACTTCTACGTATTATATTATTATGTACTTTATTTATACTTTTGTAATTATTATAATTTTCTTAGTTCTATATCACCATCTTAGTCTATATAATTCAAAATTATTAAATATACTTTATAATTTTTTATTAGTTTTATCATTTAATAAAGGGAGTATCTTAAAGCTAAAATTTGTTTTATTTAATATTTAAAACTAATTTTAAGATATTCCCTTTTTATTAGGAGCTTCTAACTCCTGTCATTATCAATCTATCTGGCTTTACTTTTCTTACTTCTCTTTCTACTAAGTTTTCTGAAGCTCCAACTTTTAATAATCTTTCTAATACCTCAACAACAAACTCATCATTTTCATTGTTGATAGGAACATTAGATAATTCTAAAAATTCTATATTTTCAGGAGTTGGTACAGGACTGTTTATATATTTTATTAATTGATTAGTATTAAAATCTTCTTTTACTGTTCCCCACAATAAATCTAAATTATCAGATAGTTTATCAGAAGGAACAACTGCTATATTTGAATGAGCAATTTCTGAAAATTTACCATATACATCTTCATAACCAACTGAGGCTTCATAATTATCATTAGTATCAATATCACCAATATAATGAGAACCCATTCTTTCATGCCTAATTATCTTTTTATATTCTTGACCATTTTTGAATAATTTTATAATAATATTATCTACTAAATCTTTATTACTTTCTGATAACTGTTTAAAAGTTTCATCTCTAATTTCCCAATATATAAATAAAGTTGTAGGATTTTTAGGCATTAGAACTACTTCATCAACAAAATATGATGTAGGTAGTGGGGCTTTATCAAAGAAAATATCTTCTATTTTAGATTGCCCCTCATACTCTGCCCCTTTAGAAAACTTTGATTTATTTATTTCTGTTTCAGTTTCTCTTTTTTTTATCTCCTCTTTATTTATTCCCCTATAATTAAAAAACAACTCTTTTAATTTATAATTTTTAAATCTTAATCTTTTTTTGAATTTTCTAAACATTTTTTTATTAGGATAATTTCTATAATAACTTCTACTTCTATATTTATAAAAACTTTCAGCTAAAAAATCTATTTCTTCAATCGTTTCTATAATCTCAATTTTTTCTTCTTTAACTTCAACAATTTCATCATTTTTTCTCTTATAACCTTTTTTTACAAGTTTTTCGATGATTTTTTCTCTGTTGAATATTAACCCTAAAAATAGTCTTTCTTCTTTGGCAACTGTAACTAATTCCTTATCTTCCATTTCTTCCAAATATTTCATAAACTTTTGCCTCCCTCTCACATACAGAATTAAAAATTAACCTAAGCATATTATAACATATTTTATTCTATTTTTTTACTTTTTTTAGTTAAATTTTCACGAATTCTTTTCTTATTCCCCATAATATCTGCATCTTCAAGTAATTTATGTTGTTTGGCAAGAGCAATGGCATCTTCTTTGGCGCGTCTTTTGGCTTCTGCTTTGCTTGCTTCTACCATATCTTCCCCTAAAATAATTACCATGTCTTGTCTAATTTCTAAAAAACCTCCTGCAAGATAATAAACTGTCTCTTTTTTATCTTTTTCTCTGACAATCATTTCTCCTGCTCCTATAAGACTAACTAAGTTAATATGATTAGGTAATATTCCAATATCACCGTTTTCTGTCCTTACTTTAGCAAAAGTTACAGGTTTTTCAAAAACCAATCCTTCTGGAGTTACTGCCTTTAAAATAAATTCTTTTGACATAATTAATCTCCTAATTTTTATTCTGATTCTAATTTTCTTGCTTTTGCAACTGCTTCATCTATTGTTCCTACATATAAAAAAGCTTGTTCAGGCAAGTCATCATGCAATCCATCTAGTATTTCCTTAAATCCCCTAATTGTTTCTCTTATAGGAACATATTTTCCTTTCATACCAGTAAACTGCTCTGCTACAGAAAAAGGTTGAGAAAAAAATCTTTGAATTTTTCTTGCTCTATTTACTATTTGCTTATCTTCTTCTGCTAATTCATCCATTCCTAAAATAGCAATTATATCTTGAAGTTCTTTATATTTTTGAAGTACTTTCTGAGTTTCTCTTGCCACCTTATAATGTTCATTTCCTACTATTTCAGGCTCTAATATTCTTGAAGTAGAATCTAATGGATCAACCGCTGGATATATTCCAAGAGAGGCTATTTGCCTAGACAAAACTGTTGTAGCATCTAAATGAGCAAATGTTGTAGATGTAGCAGGATCTGTCAAATCGTCTGCTGGCACATATACAGCTTGTACTGAAGTAATTGAACCAGAATTTGTAGAAGTAATCCTTTCTTGAAGAGAACCCATTTCTGTTGCTAGGTTCGGTTGATATCCAACTGCTGACGGCATTTTCCCAAGTAAAGCCGAGACTTCCGCTCCAGCTTGAGTAAATCTAAATATATTATCTATAAATAAAAGTACATTTTGCCCTTCTTTATCTCTAAAATACTCTGCCATTGTTAAAGCTGTTAATCCTACTCTTAATCTTGCTCCAGGAGGTTCATTCATTTGACCGTATATTAAAGCCGTTTTATTTATTACACCGCTTTCAGTCATTTCATTGTATAAATCTCTTCCTTCTCTTGTTCTTTCTCCTACTCCAGCAAAAACAGATAATCCCCCATGGCCTTTAGCTATATTATTAATCAATTCTTGAATTAAAACTGTTTTCCCTACTCCAGCACCTCCAAACAATCCTATTTTTCCACCTTTTAAATAAGGTGCTAACAGATCAACTACTTTTATTCCTGTTTCCAATATTTCTGTTTCTGTACCTTGTTGCTCAAAACTCGGTGCTTCTTTATGTATGTAATCTAGTAATTCTGGGTCTTTTAAAGGTCCTCCATTATCTACAGTTTCTCCTAATACATTAAATATTCTACCTAATGTTTGTCTTCCTACTGGCACTTGAATATATTTACCAGTATCTATAACTTCCATTCCTCTTTTAAGACCTTCTGTCCCTGACATAGCAATTGCTCTAACCACATTATTTCCCATATGAGAATATACTTCTGCTACTAAAGTTTTCCCACTACTTTCACATATTTTTAATGCATTGTATATATCTGGTAACTCTTTTTCAAATTTTACATCTATAACTGGTCCGATTATTTGAACTAATATACCTTTATTAGTCACGTTATATCCTCCTTTACTTATTTTAAGGCTTCCGCTCCTCCGACTATTTCTGTCAATTCTTGAGTTATTTCCCCTTGTCTTACTCTATTGTATTCTATTGTGAGTTTATTAATCATATCTTCAGCATTATCACTAGCCTGTTGCATAGCAGTCATTCTAGCCGAATGTTCACTAGCAGTATTTTCAAGTAATGATTGATATAATTTTATATTAAAAACCTTAGGTATAAATTCTCTCAGTACAACTTCTTCCGACGGTTCAAATATATATTCATGATCTGTTGGTAGTCCTTCTTTTTTTTCAATAGGAAGAACTTTTTCAAATTGAAGACTATACTTAATCGCTGAAATAAATTTTGAAAATAACAAGTAAACTTCATCATAATCATCATCTAAATACTTTTTTACTATTTCTTCACTTATTTTTTTACCTTCCTCAAACATTATTTCTGGAATTAATTGATCTATACCACTATCTAATTTTATTTTTTTAGATTTACAATAATCTTTTATTTTACGTCCAATAGCTATAATAGAAACATATTTATCATCTTTTTTAAAGTTTTTCACTACTTCATCTAATTTTTTTAGTGTATTTGAATTAAAACTTCCACAAAGTCCTTTATCTGAAGTCATTACTACTATTCCAATTTTTTTTACTTTTACTTTACCATCAAATAATACGTGATTATGTTTTTTTAAACTTGCAACTAAATTATCAAAGGCTACATTCAATGTTTCAGAATAATCTCTAGATTTTAATGTTAATTCTTGAAACTTTTTAAATTTTGTGGATGAAATAACGTTCATTGCAGTGGTAATTTGACTTGTATTCTTAACACTTACTACTCTTTCTTTTATTTCCTTCATATTCGCCGCCATATATTTCACCTACCATATATAATCTTGTTTGTATTTTATTATATATTCATCCAATTCTTCTTTTATTTTTTTAGTTACTTCTTTTTCATCAATTATCTGTGATAAAATTCTAGAATCTCTTAAACCTTTAATTAATTCTTGTTCAAAACTTTTAACTATGTCAGTAGGTATATCATCAAAATATCCATTTGTTACACAATAAAAAGAAACTACTTGCTCTTCAACTTTGTACGGATTATATTGAGATTGTTTTAACACTTCCATTATCTTTTCTCCTCTATTTAACTGATCTCTAGTTGCTTTATCTAGGTCAGATCCAAATTGAGAAAAAGCTGCTAACTCAGTGTATTGAGCTAATTCTAATTTTACCTTTGAAGCTACCTGCTTCATAGCTTTTATTTGTGCACTTCCTCCAACTCTAGAAACTGAAACCCCTGCATTAATTGCAGGTCTAAACCCTGAATTAAACAAATCTGTTTCCAGAAATATTTGACCATCTGTTATAGATATAACATTAGTTGGAATGTAAGCTGATATATCCCCTGATTTTGTCTCAATTATTGGTAATGCTGTTATACTTCCACCACCTAAATCATCACTTAATTTAGCTGCTCTTTCAAGTAATCTTGAATGTAAATAAAATACATCTCCAGGATATGCCTCTCTTCCTGGCGGTCTTCTAAGTAATAATGACATTTCTCTATATGCCACTGCATGTTTTGATAAATCATCATAAATTATTAAAACATGTTTTCCTTTCTCCATGAAATATTCTGCCATTGAAGATCCAGAATAAGGTGCTATATATTGAAGCGATGCAGCTTCTGAAGCTGTTGCAGCAACTATTATAGTATAATCTAGAGCCTCTTTTTCTTCTAGCTTTTTATATATTTGAGCAACCGTAGATCTTTTTTGACCAATAGCCACATATACACAAATTACATCATTATCTTTTTGATTTAATATTGTATCTATTGCTATAGCTGTTTTTCCTGTTTGCCTATCTCCTATTATAAGTTCTCTTTGCCCTTTTCCTATAGGAAACATACCATCTATAGCTTTTATTCCTGTTTGCATAGGTTCTGTTACAGGTTTTCTATCTATTATTCCATAAGCATCTCTTTCTATTGGGTAATATTTTGTCGCCTCTATTTCACCTTTACCGTCTATTGCTTGACCCAATGAATTTACAACTCTTCCTAATAAATTTTCACCTACTGGCACTTCAGCAACTTTCCCCGTTCCTTTAACTGTACTTCCTTCTTTAATCCCTTGTATTTCACCAAATATAACTGCCCCTATATTATTTTCTTCTAAATTTAATGCCATTCCTAATACACCATTTTCAAATTCAAGCAATTCTCCTGACATTATATCATTTAATCCGTATATTCTAACTATTCCATCTCCTGCTTCTAATACAGTCCCCGTATTAGAAACATCAATATCTGATTTATAATTTTCAATTTCTGCGCGGATTATTTTACTTACTTCTTCTGGTTTAATCCTCAAGAAAAAGCACCTCCAATTCTAAAACATTCTTTTCATATCTTCAATTTGATGTTTTAAAGAACCATTTATTACATTGCTACCAACTTTTATAATTCCTCCACCTAATATATTTTCATCAATTTCAAGATTTAATACTATTTTCTTTCCATATTTTTTTTCTAATTTTTCTGTTAATTTATTTTTTTGACTTTCTGACAATTCTTTTGTAAATATGCCAACTACAGGTAATCTTCCTTTTCCTTTATAATATAATTCAAAATACTTTTCTCTTATTAAAGGAATAAATTCTATCCTATCTTTACTAACCATATAATTAACCACTTTTAAAGCATCTTCACTAATAAAATCAAAAGTTTTTCTCAAAAAACTTTCTTTTTCATCAACTGTAACAATAGGATTTAATAAAAAAATTTTAAAATCTTCTTCTTCTTTATATTTTTCAACTAAAAGATTTAAAGTTTCTCTAATTTCTTCAATATTACTCATAGATTTTGCTATATCATAAATGGCAACTGCATATCTTTTTGCTATTCCATTTTTATCCATATTTGTCTCCTATATCTTGTCAATAAAATTATCAATTATTTCATCTTGTTTATTTTTAACATTTTCTTTTATTATTTTTTCAGCAAGATCAACTGCCATTTTACCAACTTCTTTTTGAAGTTCAAATTTTGCATTTTGCCTCATTTTTTCTATATCCATTTCTGCTTTCATCATCATTCTTTCTCTATTATTCATAGCAGAAGCTATTATTTGTTCTTTTCTCTCATCAGCTTGTTTTTCAGATCTAATAAGTATTTCATTAGCTCTTCTTTTAGATTCTATATTCCTTCGTTCAATAGCTTTTTTCTCTAGTTCTAATTTTTCTTTTTCCTCATTTACTATCTCCAATTCATATAAAGCTAATTTTTTTCTTTCTTCTAATATTCCCCCAATTTTTTTAGAAAAAACTCTCCAAAAAATAATTACTAGTATTAAAAAGTTTATAATTTGTATTGCCATAGAAAAATCTATATTAACTAATTTTGATCCTGACATGATTTAACTCCTTAAATTTCTTTTATTTTTTTATATTATAATTTAGATTTTCCTAAAATATATAATTAAATAGTCTAACTATCCTTTTAAGAAAATTAGTAAAAATGCTATTACTAATGCATAAATTGCAGATGATTCAGTTATTGCTAATCCTGTTATTAATGTCTGCATAATATCTTGTTTTGCTTCTGGCTGTCTAGCAATTGCTTCTACTGCGTATCCAGTCGCTATCCCTTGCCCTAATCCTGCTCCTATTCCTCCAATTGCTGCAATTCCTGCTCCTAGTAATGCAGCTGCTTGTACTATTCCTTCCATATTTTCCTCCTAAATTTTATTTTTTATTTTTTACTCAATTCTAAAGATTCAGATACATATACAGACGATAATATTGTAAACACAAATGCCTGTATAACTCCTACAAATAAATCTAAATATAATTGAAGTACCATAGGCCAACCCACTGAAAAAGAAAACGGTCCCCCAACTAAATTTTTAGTAATAGACTGCATAAAATGTCTACCAACAAGACTATATAGTAGTCCTGCTATTACTAATCCTGCTAACATATTTCCAAATAATCTCATTGACGTATTTAGCACATTAGATATTTTTTCTACTATATTTAAAGGCAACATAAACCACATTGGTTCAATATAACTTTTTAAATATCTCTTTAACCCAGATTTTTTTATTGCTGTATAAGTAGTTACAAATAATACTATTAATGCCAATCCAACTGTTGTATTTGGATCTGCTGTTGGTGTTCTAAAAAAATGATGAACTTCATATATACCGTTTTCACCTTTGGTTATTGTAACTACAAATGGAAACAAAAATAAACTTAAATTAGAAAACAATATAAATGCAAATAATGCTCCAAAAAAAGGTATAAATTTTTCTTTTTCCTCTTCAAAAGTAGCTAAAAAAGTATTTTCAATAAAATGATAATATTCTTCTAATACTATTTGGAATTTACTTGGTCTTTCTACACTCAACTTTCTAGTTCCTAAAGTTATTATAGTTATTATTATAGCCATTATTGCCCAAGTATTTAATATTGTCTGGTTTAAGTTTAATTTCATATTACCTATTATGAAAGTGTAATCTCTTGGTGCTTCTACGAGACCTTCTGGCATTGTGAAATTAACAGGTAAAAACACTCCTATTAATCCTAAAATAATATTTACAACAACTGTTAACAATATCAAAATTAGTATAAAATATCCTATTTTTTTCCCCATGTATCTTCACCTCCTTCCGATTTTAATTTGGAAGAGCTTTAAAAAATTCTCTGTTTTGAATTATACTCCTTTTATTTTATTTTTGCAAACTTTTTTATTTTTTGATTTATGAAAATAGAAATTTTAAAAATCATAAATCCTAATCCTGTAAAAATTATATTACTATTTATTTTATTAGGATAAAAAGATTTAGTAATATATATAACTACTAGCATTCCAACTATAAATATCCCCATTCTTATAAAAAAACCAAAAGGATTTCTATACTTTATATTTTCTTTAATATAAACCATTTTATATACTTCCTTTGATAATAAATAAGAATTTATCAAAGCAAAAACTCCTCCTAAGGGAAAAGCTAAATATAGCTCTGATATATTTAGTATAGCCCCTATAATTAATCCTAATATTATTAAAACAATAGAAGTTTTATATACATCTACTATTTCTCTAGGTATATTTTTCATACTTTAATCTTCCTTTCTAACTTATTTAATATTTGTAACTTGTTTTATTAATGCCCAGTATCCTGTAAAAGCCCCCACAAATAAAAATATTACTAACAATATAGGTTTTTCTTCTTTAAATAAAAATTTTTTTAAAAACATATAAAAACCTAACATTAAAATTATAGGTCCTGCTAATGTATACATCATATTTGTCGCAATTAAAAAATATTTCATTAATCTACGATCTTTTTCTTCTTTTTCCTCTTTAGAGTTGTTATGACGACCTAGTTGCTTTTCTAGTTCAAAAAGCTTATTTTTTCTTTCTTCTTCGTCTTTTTCATACATCTCTTCTTTAATTTTTTCTTTTTCTTCTTTCACTTTTTGTATTCCTTTCTTAAAACAAATTTTTATATCATTATTTTTTTTTGAATATAAAAAAAATTCTACTTTCTCCAAAATCTGGATTAGATGCCGTGTCAAATATTTCAAATCCATTGTTTTCAGCTGTTCTAATTATCCATTCTAAATCATAAATATATTTATATTGTTTTTCATTATATTTTCTATATAAATTATCATCTTCATTATCTTTTATAAATAAATCTATCTCTACTAAATGCTTATTATTACTTATTTTTTCATGTCTCCATATACTTGTATATTCAGGTTCTTCATCTAAAAATATATCATTTTCAAATATTTCATCAAAAATATCTTCTGTAACTACATCAAAAATTAAATATCCCTCTTTTTTTAAATTTTTTAATGATTTCTCCATAAATTTTATAAATTCTTTTTCATTTTTTAAATAATTTACAGTATCAAAATTAGAAATTATATAATCCACCTTTTCAAAATGAATATAATTTATTATATTTTCTTCTATTAATTTATACTTATTATTTTTCAAATTTTTAGATTTTATTTTTTCATTTGATACCTTAATCATTTTATCAGATATGTCAACTCCTGTTATATCATAACCATCTTTTAAAAATCTATGAATAAACTCCCCTGTTCCACACCCTAAATCTAATATACTTCCCTTTTTTTTTATATAATTTTTTAAAAATTTATACCAATCATTATAATCTACATGTTTCATAAAAACATCATAAATTTCCGCAAATTCTTTGTGCATTTTTCTTTTTGTATGATAATATATAAATATCATACATTCCTTTCTACATTTTTATTTTTACTTAATATTTAACTTACTATAAGTAATTTTTCTAATCATTTAATAATAACATAATTATTATACTAATTTTAATAATAAAAAGAAATTATATTAAAAATGTACCTAAAACTTTTCAATTTTCACTGTTCAGTTTTTTGGTACATATCTTCTCTTTATTTTAATTCATTTTCTATTTTATCTGCTAATTCTTTTACGTATTTATCTACTATTTCCTGTGTTTCAGCTTCAACCATTACCCTTATTAAAGACTCTGTTCCTGACGCTCTAACTAGTATTCTTCCTTTTCCTTGAATTTCTTTTTCTTTTTCTTTTATAAAATTAATTAATTCAATATTTGTTTCCCAAGTAGATTTTTTATCTTTTGACACCATTATATTTTGAGATTTTTGTGGCCATAATTCAATTTCTTCAACTAATTCATTTAAAGTTTTTCCACTTTCAAGCATTGCAGCAACTAACTGAATAGATGATAGCACTCCATCTCCTGTTGTATTATAATCTAACATTAATATATGACCAGACTGCTCACCACCAATATTCAATCCATATTCCTTCATTTTTTCAAGAACATACCTGTCTCCAACATTTGCTCTTATTAACCCAATTCCTTTACTATCCAAATATTTTTCAAATCCCATGTTACTTAATACTGTTGTTACTATTTTATTGTCATTTAAATGACCTTTTTTCTGTAAATAAATTGAAATAATAGCAATAATTAAATCTCCATCTATTATCTTTCCAGTGTGATCTACAGCTATAAGTCTATCTGCATCTCCATCGTAAGCAAGTCCTAAGTCAGCATTGTATACTTTTACTATTTCTTGTAACAATTCAGGATGAGTTGATCCACAATTTACATTTATATTTTTTCCATTAGGTATATTATTAATTACAATTATATCTGCTCCTAATCTTTGATATATTTTAGATGCAACTCTATAAGCTGCTCCATTTGCAGCATCTATAACAATTTTCAATCCTTTAAAATCTCTTTTAACAGTAGAACTTAAAAAATCAAGGTAAATTCTCATATCATCTTCAACATACTTAAATCTACCTAAATCATCTCCAGGTACTTGATATTTTAAAAGTTCTTCTCTATTTTCCATTAATGCTTCAATTTCTTCTTCTATACTATCAGGTAACTTATAGCCATTTTGACTAAATATTTTTATACCATTATCTTTAACTGGATTGTGTGAAGCTGATATCATAATTCCAGCGTCTGCTTTAAGTTTTCTAGTTAAATAACAAACTCCTGGAGTTGGTAAAACTCCAACAAAGTCTATATGTACTCCCATAGATGTAAGCCCAGCACTTAACGCTGATCTTATCATATATCCTGAAATTCTAGTATCTGTTCCAAGTATTACTTTAGGTTTATTTTTTCCTTTTTTATTTTTCTTTAAATAATATCCTAGAGCTAATCCAAGATCAGTTACTAAATCTATAGTCAAATCTTTATTCGCTTCTCCTCTCATCCCATCAGTACCAAAATATTTTCTTGCCATTTTTCCTCCTCATAAATCCTTATTATTTTTTATTTATTAATTTTTTTATTTATTAATTTTTTAGGTAATTTCAATACCATATTTTCTTTTGATTTTTCAATAATTTGTTCATTTTTGCTTTCGATTATTGACAGCACTACTGATATTTCTGTACCAACTTCATATTCAGATTCTATTTCTATTTTACCGTCATGAATTTCAACTATTCTCTTTACAATAGCTAATCCTAAACCTGAACCTCCAGTGGATTTTGTTCTAGAATCGTCTACTCTATAAAATCTATCAAAAATTCTTTTTTTGTCTTCTATATTTATTCCTACTCCTTGATCTCTTATGGATATTTTTCCAAAACCATCCTTTATTTCAGATTTTATAAATATTTTAGTTCCTAAATCAGAATACTTTATTGCATTTTCTATTAATGCTCTAATCGCTTGCAATAATAGAGTTTCCTCTCCTCTAACTTTGTAGTTTTCAGATTTTTCTAGTATAAATTCATGATCACTAACAGAAACTTTCATATCAGAATAAAGTTGCTCTATCATTTCATTAACTTGAATTTCTCTAAAGCTAGCATTTACTTTACTTATTTCTCCTTTTGCTAAAAATAGAAGTTTTTGTACTAAATTTTTCATATTATCTGCTTCATTTATTATGGAATCAATAGATTCTTCAAAAATTTCAGTATTAGATAATTTTCGTTTCTTTATAATTTCTGCATATCCTTTTATTATAGCAAGAGGTGTTCTTAATTCATGAGACGCATCCGATACAAATTTAGATTGATTTTCAAAAGAATTTTCAATTCTATCTAACATCTGATTTATTATTGTAGTTAATTTTTCTAATTCATCTCCTGTTTTTGGAGATTCTATTCTTTTACTCAAATCATCTGTTGTTATTGTTTCTGCTGTTTTTATAATATTATTAACAGGTCTTAGTATTCTTATACTCAAAAATTTTGAACCAACTACTATACCTAAAACTCCCAATATAGAAGCTATTCCAGAAAGCCATTCTAATCTTCTAAATAGTCTTCTTTCTTGTGTTATATCTTTAAAAATATAATTTGTAAACTTATTATCATTTATTTCTCTGCTTATTTTAAAAACATAATAAAGTCTTCCATCTGTTGACAATCTTACGTCTTTTCCTTTTGTAGGATCGTTTTCAATTATATTTTGTTGTTCTACTTCCAAAAATATTTTTTTATTTGTCTCGTCGTCATTTTCTCCATTAACTGTTGCTAATGGAAGCTGAGATGTCCCAACACTGTTAACAATATTTAATAAATATAAATAATTTTCATCTCCAGGATTAAAAGGTTTTTGATATACTATTTTCTGTCCATCAAATTTAGGATTAAATTGAATTGTTAATCCTCCATATCTTTCCTGAATAACTTTTACTCTATTAAGAAATTCGTTTATTTCATTAGTTTTTTTTAATGCTGAAGTAATCAATGTTTTTTGACTTTCTCTTTGTAATATGTAAACTAAAGCAACATTGGAAATTAACATTAACAGTAAAAATAGAAGAATGTATCCTAACGAAATACGATCTTCTAATTTCATTTTTTTCATATTCTCTCCCTATTTAAATATAAATCCTATTCCTCTTACTGTTTGAATAAATTTTCTTTCATAAGGTTTATCTATTTTATCTCTTAAATATTTTATATATAAATCTAAAATATTATCATTTCCAATGTAGTCAAATCCCCACACTTCTTCTAATATTTTATCTCTTGATAAAACTATTCCTTTATTCAACACTAAAAAATCCAATAATTCAAATTCTCTTTTCGATAATGGAATCAAAGTATCTTCTCTAAAAACTTCATATGTTGGATAGTTTATTTTTAGATTTTCATATTCAAATATACCTTTATGGTCTATAGATTTTTTTGTTCTTCTTAGTAACGCTTTTATTCTTGCGATCAACTCTTCATTAGAAAAAGGCTTTGTCATATAATCGTCTGCTCCGTAATCAAACCCTACTATTTTATCACTTATTTCATCTTTTGCAGTAAGCATTATTATAGGAACTTGTGACCCTTCTCTTATTCTTTTACATACTTCCATTCCGCTCATTTTAGGTAACATAACATCTAATAGTATCAAATCATAAGAACCGTATTTTGCCATATTTAACCCTTCTTTACCGTCATAAGCAAAAAATACGTCAAATCCTTCAAATTTTAATTCAATTTCTAACAATCTAGAAATCTTTGGATCATCTTCAATAACTAATATTTTCTCTCTCATTTCATCACCATTTTATCTTTCTATATTTATTTTATTATTATATTATACACTAATTTTTTAAAAAATAGTAGAGCATAATACTCTACTATCTAAAAATCGTGTATTCTCTTCCATAATAAGTATATTCTACCATGCTTTGATTTTTTTTTACATTAACTTTGAAAAAACTTTTCAAAGTTAGTTATTTTTTTATAATTACAAAGTATTTGTCATTGTATCCATATCCGTATCAGATTTACCTTCAGGTAATTTTATTCTTATTAAATCCATTGGATCCATCTCAATATTAGATTCAATTATAGCTATTGTATTTGGATGAACTACATCTACTATTTCATCATTTTTAGTATTCAAAAATTCTTTTACTTTAAACTGAATTGGATCTTCTTTTGGTCTTATAAGCTCTAATGTATCCGTTGTAAAAACTCTATTTCTTATTTGAAGTCTATATTTATTATCATCTAATTTATCCATTACATTAGCTACTAATTGATAAGTTTGACTATAAGATAACCCAGTATTATAATTTTGATCTTCCTCTGTTGTTTTCCCCAAATAAAATCCTTTTGAGTATAGTCTATGACTTATTGTTTGCAATTCATTTAACCATTTTGGATTATAAACATACTTTCCTGACATATAAGAATCTAAAGCATGTCTATATTGCTTTACTACTGTAGAATTATAATATATACTTTTCATTCTACCTTCTATTTTTAGTGAATCTACTCCAGCTTCAATAATCTTATCAATAAATTCAATTGTGCACAAATCTTTAGCGTTAAAGATAAAAGTTTGTTCTCCTTCTTCTACCACATCATGTGCTCCTTTTTCTTCATGCCCTTCAGCAATTACTTTGTAGTTCCATCTACAATCCTGAGCACATATACCTCTATTAGCATCTCTATTAGTAAAATAATTACTTAATAAACATCTCCCAGAAATAGCCATACACATTGCTCCATGAATGAATACTTCAATCTCTACATCTGGTACTTTTTCTTTTATCTCTTTTATTTCCTTTAAAGACATTTCTCTTGATAAAATTACCCTTTTAGCACCTAAGTCTCTGTACATTTTCACGCTCATCCAATTAGTATTATTTGCTTGGGTACTCACATGAATAGGTAAATTTGGAGCATTCTCCCTAACTAGTTGGAATACTCCCAAATCAGCTACTATTACTCCATCAGCTCCATACTCATCTAATAGTTTTATAAATTTAGGCATATATTCTATTTCAGTATTATGAGCAAATATATTTAATGTTACGTATATTTTCTTACCTAAAGTATGAACATAGTCTATAGCTTCTTTTAACTCACTATTTTTAAAATTTGATGACATTCCCCTCAAATTAAATGCAGCTCCTCCTACAAAAACTGCATCTGCTCCGAAATGAAAAGCTGTTTTTAATTTTTCCATGTTACCTGCTGGAGCCAGTAACTCAATTTTTCTTATTTGTTGCATTTTTTCTCCTTAAATATTAAACTGTTATTATTTCAATTAGTATTAAAAAATTTCTATTGTGGGTATCTATTTTCCACATCATTACTTATTACATTTACAAACTGTTGATAACTAGGTCTAAATCCTAATTCTATTGTCCCTGTAGGTCCACTTCTATGTTTCCCAATTATAACTTCAACTTTTTCTAACTCATTATCACCTCTAGTTTGTGGTGTCCCTTGATTAGTATATTGAGGTGGTATATTTGAAATACCAGAATTAGAGTTATTATCTTGAGACGCACCATCTTTCAAATAATATTTTTCTCTATATAAAAACATTACCATATCTGCATCTTGTTCTATTGCTCCCGATTCTCTCAAATCTGATAATATAGGTCTTTTATCTGTTCTTGACTCAACACTTCTTGATAATTGAGATAATGTTACTATGGGGATATTAAGCTCTTTTGCTATTATTTTAAGTGATCTTGAAATTTCAGATATTTCTTGTTCTCTATTTTTTCTCGAACCTTCTGCTGGATTTATAAGTTGAAGATAATCTATGAGCATAAAGTCTAATTTACCTTCGGCTTTAAGTCTTCTTGCCACTGCTTTTATTTCAAGCATATTTACACTTGATGAATCTGATACATATAAAGGAAGTTCTGCTAATCTACCTAAACCATTTCCTATGGCTGTATAATCGTCTCCTGATAGTGTCCCATCTTTTATTGCTTTTAATTTTATTTTAGATTCTATAGATAAAAGTCTATCAAATAATTGTTCATTACCCATTTCTAAACTATATATCAAAACATGTCGACCACTTTTGGCAACATTTAAAGCTAAATTTAATGCAAAAGCTGTTTTCCCCATTGCAGGTCTTGCAGCTAATATTATTAAATCAGAACCATGAAAACCACTTGTTAGAGCATCATACTGATTAAATCCAGAACTAATACCTTTTAATCCACCTTTTGTATGAGACATTTCATCTAAATCACGTATCTTTTGATTTGCCAACTCACTAAGGGAAAGTACATCTTTTTTTTGCTTAGCTTCTGCTATTTTAAAAATCATACTTTCCGCTTTATCTAACATCACGTCAACTTCATCATATCCACGATAAGACATTCTAGCGATTTTTTCACCTGTATCTATAAGCCTTCTTCTTATAGCGTTTTCTTTTATAATTTGAGCATAATTTACTGCGTTAGCTGCTGTTGGAACAACATCTATAAGATCATATATAATGTCTACTCCACCTATTTCATCTATTAAATTAAGCATTTCCAATGAATTTATAATAACTAAAGTATCTACTATTTTCCCTAAATTATAAGCTTTAATCATTTCATTAAAAATTATTTTATAATTATTTTTATAAAAATCATTAGGAGATACTATATCTATAACATCACTTATAACATCAGGTTTTATAAAAACAGATCCTAAAAGAGCTTCTTCAGCCTCTATGCTATAAGGAATTTTTAATTCATTTTCATTTTTTCCTTCTTCGAAGAATTCCATATACTATTCCTGTCCTTCTAATATTACTTTTATTTTAACTTTTACTTCTGAATGAAGTTTTAATTCTAATGTATGTAACCCTAACTCTTTCATTCTAGCATCTGTTGATATTTTCTTTTTGTCTATATCTACATTCAATTGTTCTTTTATTGCATCTGCTATTTCTTTTGAACCTATTGAACCAAATACTTTTCTATTACTCCCTGCTCTTACTTTTATTTTTATTTCTTTAGAATCAAGTAATTCTTTTAATTTTTTAGCTTTTTGAACATCTCTATCATGATTTCTTTTTATTTTTTCATTTTTTTCTTTTAATTTATTAATATTTTCTACTGTGGCGGGTATCCCTTTATTTTGAGAAAATAAAAAATTGTTTGCATATCCATCTTTTACTTCTACTATCTCATCTTTTTTCCCAACACCTTTTATTGTTTCTTTTAAAATTACTTTTACTTTCATTTCTCCTCCTTAATATAATTATTTTAATATTTTTTATTATATCACTTTTTTTCAAGTATTTCTCCGTCAAAGAAGGTTAAAACTTTATTTACAAAATCATTTCCACTATTTTTTTTTGGTTCTCCTTCAACTTCTCCTTTTATTTTTATATTTGTTCCACAAATTTTATTTATTATGTTTTCCACTTTTATTTTTTTATCTGCTTGCATAATATTTTCTTTATGAAATTTATTTCCATTAGGAAACATTATTATTAAATCATTATTTTCCATTCTGTCAGGATAAGTATTCATCATTAATGCATTTACAACTGCTTCTTTATTTTTCATTTCTAATTTTATATCGTTCCATTTTTCTTCAAAAATTGAAAAATCTATATTAGAAACTACATCTTCTTTTCTATTTTCATTAATTTCTTGGTTGGAAAGTGATTTATCAATATTTTGATTATTTTTAATTTCAACTTTATTTTTTTGGATAGAATCTAAATATTTAGCATTAACTTGATTATCTATTCTTTTCTTGTATAATTCATAAATTAATACATATCCAAGAAGTCTTTTATCTTCTTCATATTTAAATTCATTTAATATAAAAAATATTGAACTAATCGTACTTAAAATAAAATCTACTGACAAGTCATTTTCTTTTTTAAACTGTTCTTTTAAATAATATGCAAAATCTTTTAAAAATGTTTCAATGATTATTCCTGTTTCCCATATTTTATCGATGAATTCTATTAATTCTTCTTTATTTCCTTTTTTTATAAGTTGTAAAAAATCATTTAATATTATATCTGGAACTACTCCCAAAGCTTTTTGTACTTCGGATATATGTATACTTTCACCATTAAAATTAGAAACAATTTGTTCAAATATTGAAAAACTATCTCTAGCACTTCCTTCTGATTTTCTATAAATCAAGTCTAAACTCTCATCATCTATCTCAATATTTTCTTTAATTGCAACATTTCTTAATAAATTTTTTATATTTTCCTTTTCTATTGGTAAAAAATCGTATCTTTGACATCTTGAAACTACCGTATCAGGTATTTTATCAATTTCAGTTGTAGCCAGTATAAATATAACATGTAAAGGAGGCTCTTCAAGAGTTTTTAATAGTGCATTAAAAGCTTCTTTAGTGAGCATGTGAACTTCATCTATTATATAAATTTTCTTTATCCCTTTTACTGGCTGATAATTTATTTTTTCTTTTAATTCTCTAATTTCATCAATTCCTCTATTTGAAGCAGCATCTATTTCAATCATATCCATAGAAATCCCTTGAGTTATTTCTGTACAATTTTCACAAGTTCCACAAGGATCTTCAGTTATTCCATTTTTAAGGCAATTTACTCCTTTAGCTATTAGCCTAGCTATAGTTGTCTTACCAACTCCTCTAGGACCTGTAAACAGATACGCATGAGAAAGTCTATTTTCTCTTAAAGAGTTTTTTATTGCCCTTGTAACGAATTCTTGTCCTGCTATTTCATCAAAATTTTGTGGTCTATATTTTCTATATAACGTAATATTCAATGTTCTCACCTATATTTCCAGACTTTTATTAATTATATCATTTTTATATGTTTTTTTCAATTTTAAAACCTGGCAAATTAAATACCAGGCTTTTTTACATTATAATTTATTTTATTAATATTTCTATTATTTCATTTCTATTTATAAATCTCTCAACATTTGATTTATTTTTAACTTTCTGCATTTTTTTATCTAATTCTGTACACATTTTAGCACATTCTAAAAGTTCTTTGTTAATTTCATCTATATTTTCTGTCATCTGCTTATTATACCTAATTTTATGTTCAAGACTTGCCCAAAAATCCATTGCTATTGTCCTAAACTGAATTTCCGCTTTAACCCATTTTTTACCACTCGATAAAAAAACAGGAATCTCTATTCTTAAATGAAGGCTTCTATACCCATTAGGTTTAGGATTTTCTATATAATCCTTTCTCATAATTAATCTTATGTCATCTTGTTCAATTAAACTTTTTTCTAAAAAATAAATATCCTCTGTAAAAGAACAAATAACTCTAATTCCTGCAATATCCCATATATTTTCTTCTATACTTTCTAAAGTTAAAGGAAAATTATATTTATTTAGTTTTTTAATTATTCTTTCAACGGATTTCAATCTAGTTTTTATACTTTCTATTGGATTTCTATCATGACTAACATTAAATTGTATATCAAGAGCTTTAAATTTAGCCTCTATTTCCATAATAGCACATTTATAATATACTAAATTTGTTTTCAGTGGTAAAATATCGTCTTCCCATTTATTATTCAGTATCCTATCTATTAAATTTTCTTTTAATTCTCCTTTTTCCATATTATTTCTCCATTATTATTTTTATTTTAAAAAATCTTTCTTGAAATTCTACAAGTGCTTTTATTTGTTCAGAAGAATATTTTTGTCCTCTGAAGTAACAATTAATTTATTTTTAAACTAATTTTCTATCCTTAAATTTTTTATAAAGTTCTTTTTCTCTTTCAATATTTTCTTCAATTTCTTTTATTGCTATATCATAACTCAAAAGTCCATTTGATCCTAACGCTATTACCTTAAGATAATCTATTATTAAAGGTATTCTCCACATATATTCATTTTTTTCATTATTTAAATAATCATCTAATCTTCTTTTACTTGACTCTACTAGCTCTCCATCCATTATTCTTTTTTTAAATTCTAGATTTTCAATTTCATCATCCCACTCGGATCTAACATCGTAAATCAACATTTTTGTTATTTCTTCTTTTTCTCTACAATCCCTTGAAAGATAGTATTTAAGACAATAACTTGGCTCAACAAATGACCATTGTTGAAAATTTCCATTAAATTTTATCTTTGTAATAATATTTATTACTATTTCTGCCTCTTCTATATTTTCATCAAAAAAAAGTTCAAATAATAAATTATTTGCTTTTTCTAAATTATGTTTATTTGTAGGAAGAAATCGTTTTGATAGTGATTCAGCTGTCTTCATTTGTTTTTTTGTAATTTTATTATTTTCTAGTAACTTTTCAAATCCATTCATAATTAACTTCCTCTCATATTACTACTTCATAAAAAATGTATACGTTATAATTAATTATACCTTAATTATATTAGAATTTAATTATTAAATTTTATTATTTAAAAATTTAAAATCATATTAACCTTTAATGAACTTATATATTATTAGTATCTTGAAATCATAATCAACGATAAAATAAGCATGTGAGTAGGATAAAAAGCATAAAAAGAATATTTCAAATATTTGTTATTATATCCTCTTTTTCCATTATAAAGCCATATAATTATTAAAGAAAACAATGCTAAACTCTGTAAAGGTATTTCAAAATTGCCTAATTCCATAAATGGATTAGAAAATGCCCCAAGGAAAAAAACATTTAATAAAATTAACATAATTATCTGACCTAGCATTTGCCACCATTTTTTCCCACGAAAAAAATAAAATGTAAAAACTGTAAGTACTCCATATCCTAAATAATCTGTCATTGCTATCATAGCCAATGAAAATGCAATCATAATTATAATTCCTGATACAAAAAACACTTTTATTTTGTTATCTGGATATAGTTTCTTTAGATTTTCAATTAACGTAATTGCACATAATGAGATAAGAAACGTCCAAATTACATTTTGAAAATTAGGAAAAAATAAAGTTGAAGATATCATTAAATCAAAGGGTATTTCTGATATAAATGCAAAAATCAAAAGTCTCCCTAAATATTTTTTTACATCCTTTGTGTTATAATAACCTTCTACTATCATAAAAGCAAATATTGGAAATGAGAGTCTTCCTATTCCATTCATCCAAATTTTGTCGATAAATAATGTATGATACATGTGATCAATTAACATTGTCAACATGGCAATAATATGCAGTGTAAAAGAAGTAATACCTATTTTTTCTTGTTTTATCATAGTTATGTGTTTTCCTTTCTAAATTCTCCAATCTATTTCTTTTTTACCTAATTCTTTTAATATTTCATTAGCTTTTTTAAAATGACCACATCCAAAAAAGCCTCTATTAGCAGATAATGGACTAGGGTGTACTCCCTCAAGAATATAATGTTTTTTTGTATCTATCAGTCTTTTTTTACTTCTTGCATTACTTCCCCACAATATAAATATTAAAGATTCTTCTCTTTTATTGAGAATTTCTATTATATTATCTGTAAATATTTCCCATCCTATTTTAGAATGAGAATTAGCATTTTCAGCAATTACTGTAAGTGCCGTGTTAAGTAACAATATACCTTGCTTTGCCCAAGGAACTAGATGCCCATTTTTACTCATCTCGTATCCGTATTCATTATTAATTTCCCTGTACATATTTCTAAGTGATGGCGGAAGTTTTATTCCTTCTTTTACTGAGAAAGCTAATCCATGTGCTTGATTTTCCCCGTGATATGGATCTTGCCCTAATAAAATAATTTTACAATCTTTGTAACTTGTTAATTTAAATGCTGTAAATATTTCTTCTGGTTTAGGATATATTATTTTTGTTTTATATTCATTTATTAAGAATTTCCTCATTTTCTTGTAATATTCTTTTTCAAATTCATCTTTTAATATTTCATCCCAATCATTTCCAATGTTTACCATATTTCTCCTTTCATTATACTACAAATATATGTATATTATACAATATTTTTCTTAATTATCCATATTTAATTTTTATATATTAAAAAGACGATAAATTTTATACCGTCTTAGTAGTTGTATTATTAAGTTTTATCTATTATCTATTATCTATAGAATAAAAGTTAACTTTTTCTTTTTTTAGGTTTTTGGGCTGGAATTCTTCATACTAAATCTGAAAAATATATATGATATCCCGTCTTCTTATACCTATTAAATTTTAATTATTTAAATTTTGTCAACTTCAAGTATTTTGTATTTTTACAAAGTTTTTTTGACATAGACTTTATTTTTTCGACTTAATAGCTATGTTAGCACAAAAAATAGCTATCATACAACAAAACAGTGTGACAGATGTTGAATTAAAAGGTATCCTAAGAATTAAGTTCATTAGTTTTATTATTTGTATATTTATAAATTATACCTTTTGTATTAACGCTATACACTCAATATGAGAAGTTTGTGGAAACATATCTACTGCTCCAATTTTTTCCAATTTATATCCATTTTCTATTAAAAATTTACAATCTCTTGCAAAAGTAGAAGGATTACATGATATATACACAATTTTTTCAATTTTATTTTTCACAACACTTTTTAGTGTTTTTTCATCTATTCCTTTTCTTGGAGGATCAAATACAATCCCACCTACACTTTCTTTTTTTAATATATTAGGTAAAAAAGTTTCAACTTTTCCATTTAAAAGTAAAACATTATTCAAATTATTTTCTTTTATAGTAAAATTCCCTGAAACAACAGAGCTTTCCACGCTTTCAATTCCTATTACTTTTTTTGCATCTTTTGATAATATCATTGCAATAGTTCCAGTACCTGAAAAAGCATCTATTATTGTCTTATCTTTACTTTCACCTAAATATTCTATTGCTTTTTTATATAGTTTTACAGTTTGATTTTTATTTATTTGAAAAAATGAATCAGGATATATTTTAAATTTTATACCTTCTATTTCTTCTTCTAAATACTTTTCACCAAATACATGCCTTATTTCTTCCCCTAAAATAACATTATTACTCTCATTTTTTATAGAAATATAAACTGATTTCACTTCATTATTTTCATCGTAAAGTTTTTCTAACACCTTAGTTAATAATCTGTATTGAGATTTTTTATTAATAACTATAACTATCATAACTTCATTTTTCTCATTATTTCTAACTATAATATGTTTTAAAAATCCTGTGTTTTCTTTTTCATTATATACTTTAAATTCATTACTAGTTTTGCAATAACTATTTACAATATATAAAAATTTATCTATTATTTTTTCAGATATTTTAGATCTCAATAAATTTTCATTTGCTGAAAATATGTCATGGGATTTTTTTGAATAAAACCCTGTCATTATTTTACCATCTTTTTTATATATAGGTTCTGAAGTCTTATTTCTATAGTTAGTTTTCACACTGCATTCCAAAATTTCTTCTATTTTAACATTCTCAAGATTAATTCCACCTATTTTTTCTAAAACTTCCCTTAACATTTCATTTTTATACTTTATTTGTTTTTCATACTTTAACATACCAAAATCGCATCCATCAAAATCTTCAAAAGTCATTTTTTTTATGTCATCTATTCTATCTTTAGAAGGTTCTATTATTTTAGTAATAAGTCCTCTTCCATAAGATTTTTTCAATGATATTATTTCAACTTCTAATTTATCTCCAGGAACACTCATAGGAACAAATATTGTAAATCCATCTACTCTTCCTAATCCTTCTCCTCCAAATACTATTTTTTCAATTTCAATTTCAACTTTTTGACCTAAAGTATATTTTTTTCTTTGCTCTTGTTCATTATTTATTTGAGTTTCCATACTATCAATCCCTTCATCATTATACAAAAAAGACTGGTATTTTCCAGTCTAATTTGATTTTATCTATTTTTAACTACATATTTACATCGATTAAAACTTACTCTATGATACTACCATAATTTTAAGTTGATGTCAACTTATTAAACGAGTAGTATATTTTTAAGATAGACATTCCATAATGTTTTTCAATTGTAGTGCTATTCCTATTTTTAGACTTTCCTCGTCAATATTAAATTTAGGATGATGTAAATCATAAATTATATTTTTTTCTTCATTTCTCGTACCAAGTCTGAAAAAACATCCTTTTATCTCATTTAAAAAATAACTTACATCTTCCACATCCATTCTTGATTCTTTTATTAACTCTAAAGAACTAATTCCATACAAATCAACAATATTATTTTCAACTATCTTAGTAACTTCGTCGTTATTTATTACAGGTTCATATCCATATTTTATATTTATTTCAACTTTCCCACCAAGACTTTCAACAAATTTAGGTAACTCTTTTTCGATAGTTTCTTTTATATATTCTCTAGTTTCAAATGACATAGTCCTAATTGTTCCTAACATTTCAACTTTATCACAAACTATATTATTAACTTCTCCACCTTTGAATGATCCTATAGTTATAACTGCTTCTTCTCTAGGGTCTATTCTTCTGCTTATTATGGATTGAAAAAATTCTAAAACTTTAGCACCTATTAATATTGCATCCACTCCTTTATGAGGTAATGCTGCATGGGCAGAAATACCGTGAATAGTTACTTTAAGTTGTGATGAAGATGCGTGAACTTTTCCATATTTTATCCCTATTTTACCAACGGGTATCTCTGGCGCCATATGTAGAGCAAAAAAGGCATCTATTTTTTTATCTATTTCGTTTCCTAATTTATCCTTAAATTTTAATACTCCTTCTTTTATCATTCTTTTTGCACCACCATCTGTTTCTTCAGCTGGCTGGAAGAAAAATCTAACAATTCCATTCCATTTATCTTTGTTTTCTACTAATAATTTTGCAACTCCTAATTGTATTGTAGTATGGGCATCATGTCCACATGCATGCATTTTCCCTATGTTTTTTGATTTATATTCAACATCATTTTCTTCAAAAATAGGTAGTGCATCTATGTCAGCTCTTGTCGCTATTACTTTACCTTTTCCATTATAAATAGTAGCTACAACTCCTGTATTAATAACCTCTTCAAATTCTATATTATTTTTTTTCAAAAACTCTTTTATTTTCTTACTTGTTTCAAACTCTTCATCCCCTAATTCAGGATTCATATGAAATTCTCTTCTTATTTTTATCATTTCATCGTATATTTTATCTACATTTTTTTTTATAAATATATTTAATTCTTCTTTATTCATACTTCCTCCTAATATTTAATTCAATATATATTATTATATTAAAAATAAAGACATAAATCAATAAAAATAAAAAACAACTTACAATTCTAAGAATTTTTAGTTGTTTTTATTTCTATATCTAAATTAAAAAATATCTTTATCTGATAACTGAGCATCTTTCTTTTTAAACATTTCAAGTAATTTTTCTACAGTAAGTTGTTCTTTTTCAACACCTTTAATATCAAATATTACTTCTCCAGAATGGAGCATTATAAGTCTATTTCCATATTTAATAGCATCTTGCATATTATGTGTTATCATCAAACTTGTTATGTTATTTTTTTCTACTATTTCTTTTGTTATTTCAAGGATTATTTCAGATGTTTGTGGATCAAGAGCAGCAGTATGCTCATCTAATAACAATATATCTGGATGATTCAAAGTAGCCATAATTAACGACAAACATTGTCTTTGTCCTCCTGATAAAAGACCTACTTGAGTGAAAAGTTGTTTTTCTAATCCTAATCCTATACTTTTCAATTGATTTTTATAAAATTCAATATTTTTTGTATCAAGACCAAAAGTAAAATTGAACCTTTTTCCTTTGTTTTTTGCCATAGAAAGATTTTCTAAAACCGTCATTGATGGAGCTGTTCCTTGTGTAGGATCTTGATAAACTTGTGAAATCCATTTTGATCTTTTATGTCTTTCAATATTTGTTATATTACTACCATTTAAAATTATATCCCCTCCATCAGGGTTTATTTGACCATTTATTACATTTAACAATGTAGATTTACCTGCTCCATTACTTCCTATTATTGTTACAAAGTCTCCATCATCTATTTTTAAATCTAATCCCTTAAATACTGGTTTTGCTGTTCCTATCTCAGAGAAGAAAGTTTTGTGTAAGTTTTTTATTTCAATCATTTATTTTCCTTCTCCTTTCTGAGACAATTTTAATGTTTTTCTACCTTTTTTCACTTTTTTTGATGTTTCGTTCCATAAAATTGCAGTAAGTATTATAGCTGTTATTATTTTTACATCTGTAGGTCTAACCTCTAAAGTTTTTATTAAATTATCATTAAAATTAAGACTTCTATACAAACTTTTTGTCCAATTATTTGATGTTAATGCAATATTTATAATAGTATAATACAACAATGAACCAATTGTTACAATAGATATTTCATTTATTAATTGAGATTTTTTCAGAACACCTAATCCTAAAATTATTGCTGCAAGCCCAATTACTATCGTTCCTACTCCTGACTGTAAATCTGCTACTTTAAGTGTTTGAGCAAATAAAGCCCCTGATAATGCAACTAATCCATTTGCTAACATCAATCCAAAAATTTTAAGTCTTTTTTCATTTACACCAAGACTTATAACTAATTTTTCGTTATTTCCTAATGCTCTTAAAGCAAAACCAAACTTAGAAGTTAGTATGTAATCTATTATCATTTTTATTATAAACACTATCAATATTGTAAGCATTAACTTTATGTCTTTTGTATAGGCTACGTAGCCTATTAATATAAATACAGAGACTATGTAAAAACTCATACTTTTTATAACATATTTATTTTCTTTTATTTTATAATCATATAGACCTTTTAAAATCAATAATATTAAAAATACTACTGAAAAGGGTATAAAATTTTTCTCATATGAAACAATTTCATAAATACTTCTTTCAGGTGGAATAAACACATTTGGAACACCGATTATTCTAGAATTTATACTATAAAATCCTGTCATTACCAATATTCCTGATAGCAATCCATTTATGTTAAAATAAACATGTAGTGCCCCTGTGATATAACCAGCCATCATTCCTGCAATTACTGTTAAAACTAAACCCATAATAGGATTCGTTATTCCTAAAAAACCATTTTTTGATAATGCAAATGCAGCAAATACAAATCCTCCTAAAGGAAACGTAGCATCTACAGACATATCCGCAAAATTCAATATTTTATAAGTTATATATACACCCATTACCATTATAGAGTATATAAATCCTGTTTTAAAAGCTTCAGGTAAACTTTGTATAATTATCAATAATTCATTCATTTTTCTTTTAACACACTTCCTTAATTTTTAGTTTTTACTATTGTTGCTCCAGAGAAAGCAGGATTTTTCAAATCAAATCCTAAAGCTTTAGCAGTATCCTCATTTACATACAGTACTTTCTTTTCTGAAATTTCAAAAGGTATTTCAGAAACTGGTTTTCCTTTTAATATTTCTACTGCCATTTGACCTGCTCTTTTTCCTAATTCAAAATAATCTATTCCCATGGTAAATAATGAACCTAATTCTACTGAAGAATTTTCAGTTGCTATAACAGGTTTTTTAGCTGCTATTGCTTCTGAATTTATAAGTTTTATTCCTGAAACTATTAAATTATCTGTTGGGATATATAATGCGTCAACTTGAGATAACAATGCTTTTGTTCCTTGTGCTAATTCACCAAAAGCTGTAACTCCTTGTAAAACTACCTCTATATTTTTTTCTTTAGCTTTAGCTTCTATATCTCTAACTTGTACTAAAGAATTTTGTTCTGATGTATTGTATAAAATCCCTATTTTTTTTACTTTAGGATTTAATTTTAATAGTAAGTCTAATTGCTCCCCTATATTGTCTACTCTATCGCTAGTCCCAGTTACGTTTTGATTTAATATTTTTGCACTTTCAGGATCTGTTACAGCAGAAAATATTACAGGTATATCACTTATATTATTTGCTAATGCTTGAGCAGATGGAGTAGCAATTCCAAATACTAAATCTTTTTTATCTGCCTTAAAATTTGTCGAAATCAAATTTGCATTTGCTATAGAACCTTCTGCATTTTTTTCATCATATTCTGCTTTTAATCCAGCTTCTTCAAAAGCCTTTTTAAATCCTTCTTTTGCTAAATCTAATGAAGGATGTGTAACAATTTGTGTTATCCCTATTTTATAAGTTTTTTCTGATTGAGCAGGATCAGCTTTTTTATCAGTTACTGACTCTTGTTTTCCGCATGCCAATATTAATATCCCACTTAACATTATTAATAATAACTTTTTCATACTTTAAAACACTCCTTTTTTCTATTTATTCTACTTTAATTATGTTTGTTTTACTATTCTACAAATTTTGCTTTAGTTTTAACATCATCTGGTAAGTTAATTCCTAATGCCTTTAATGTTTTAGAGTTTACTACTATATCATTTAATTCCATTGTTTTAAATTGAATTTCAGATATATTTTTACCATTTAATACTTCTACAGCTATTTTACCAGCTTCTTTCCCCAATTCATAATAATCTATTCCTTGAGTTATTAATGCTCCCCCATTTACATGAGCTGCTTCTGCTCCAAAAACTATCTTTTTAGAATTAGTTGCTTTTTCTGTGATTAGATTAACTACTGAAGCTATTAAATTATCTGTTGGTAAATAAATAGCATCAGAAGTTGCTATTAATGCTTCTGTTGCTTGAGGTATTTCATTTGCTTGAGTGATACTTCTTTCAACAATTTCTAAGTTCAATTCTGATGCTGCTTTTTTCAAATCTTCCACTTGAACTATAGAATTTTGCTCTGAAGAATTATAAATAACTCCAACTTTTTTAATTTTAGAATCTAATTTTATTAGTAATTCTAATTGTTGTTTTATATTTACTCTATCACTAACTCCAGTAACATTTCCTTTTAATATTCCTGCTGATTTTGGATCTGTTATTGCTGAAAATACAATAGGTATTTCATTTGTGCTTTGAGCTGCTGCCTGCGCTGTTGGCGTTGCTATAGCATATATTAAATTAGGTTTTGAACTTACTAAAGTATTTGCTATTAAATTAGCTGTTGATACTTCTCCATTAGCATTTTTTTCATCGTATTCTGCTTCAATCCCTGCTTCTTTTAAAGCATCTTTAAATCCTTCTCTTGCCTTATCCAAAGCTGGATGAGCCACTATTTGAGTTATTCCAATTTTGAATTTTCTTTTTCCTTCTTTATTACTAGAAGTTTCTCCTCCCTGCTTTCCTTCTGTTCCACAACTTAAAATCATTACTGTAAATAAACTCAGTAATAAAAACAATTTTCTCATTTTAATTCCTCCTACTATCCTACTTAAAATTCTACATTATTTAATATCTTTGAATTACATTAAATAATATCATTTTTTGAAATTAAAAACAATATGAAATATTTTATTTTTTAAAATTATTTGCTCATAACTTGATTTTTGTATGTTTTCAAACATTATATATTATATATAGAATATATATAAATGTATAATATTTAACTATAATTTCATTTGTCGCACTTGTTTTTGTAAATTCTTAGGGTATAATTATAACGTAATAGAGTTTTAATTAGTAAATGGAGGGAAGTATATGAAAATAAAAACATTTGGATTAAAAAAATCAGGAATCATTAATTCTACTGCAGTATATAGAAACTTATCTCCTGCAGATTTAATTGAAAAAGCTTTACAAAGGGGAGAAGGAACTCTTTCTGAAACTGGAGCATTAGTTGTTACTACTGGAAAATATACTGGTAGATCCCCTGATGACAAATTTGTTGTTGACACTCCCGGTATCCATAATTCCATTGCTTGGGGTAAAGTAAACAAACCCATAAGTAAAGAAAAATTTGATATGATTTATCAAAAATTAATATCTTATCTTCAAAATCGAGAAATTTTTATTTTTGATGGTATTGCAGGGGCAGATCCATCTTGTAGAAAAAAATTTCGTATAATAAATGAATTAGCTAGTCAAAATTTATTTATTCATCAATTATTAATTAGACCTACAGAAGATGAATTAGCTAACTATGGAAAAGAAGATTTTACTATAATAGCTGCTCCTGGATTCCATTGTAATCCATTAACTGATGGAGTGAACTCTGAAGCTGCTATCATTATTAATTACGAAGAAAAAAAAGCTATAATATGTGGTTCTCAATATTCAGGAGAAATGAAAAAAAGTGTATTCTGCGTTATGAACTTTATAATGCCTAGTTTGGATGTTCTTCCAATGCATTGTTCTGCTAATATGGATCCTGAAACTGGATCTACTGCTATATTTTTTGGATTATCAGGAACAGGAAAGACTACATTGTCTACTGATCCAAATAGACTTTTAATAGGTGACGATGAACACGGATGGTCAGATCATGGAATATTTAATTTTGAAGGTGGATGCTATGCAAAATGTATAAACTTAAAAGAAAAAAATGAGCCTGAGATATTTCATGCTATAAAATTTGGAAGCCTTGTTGAAAATGTGGTAATGGATCCTGTTACTAGAAAGTTAGATTTTTTTGACAAAAGTTTAACTGAAAACACTCGTGTAGGATATCCTATTGATTATATTTCTAATGCTAGAGTTCCTGGTATAGGTAGAATTCCTAATGTTATTATATTCTTAACAGCTGATGCTTTTGGAGTATTACCTCCAATTTCTAAATTAAGCCATGAGGCTGCTATGTATCACTTTATAACAGGATTTACTTCTAAATTAGCTGGTACTGAAAGAGGAATAACTGAACCTCAACCTACTTTCTCTACTTGTTTCGGTGAACCTTTTATGCCATTAAATCCTATAGTGTATTCTGAAATGTTGGGAGAAAAAATATCTAAATATAATACAAAAGTTTATTTAATAAATACAGGATGGTCTGGAGGACCGTATGGAATAGGAAAACGTATAAAATTAAAATATACTCGTGCAATGGTTAATGCTGCATTAGATGGTAGTCTTGACAATGTTGATTATATACATGATGATATTTTCAATGTTGAAGTACCTCAATTTTGCCCTAATGTTCCTAATGAAATAATTAATCCAGTTGAATCATGGAAAGATAAGGACGCGTATACGACATATGCTAAAAAATTAGCTAAAATGTTTAAAGATAATTTTACAAAAAAATATCCAAATATTGGCCAGCATATTGCTAATGCAGGACCAAGATATGATGAATAGTCTTTAACAAAATAGAAGGATTTCTAAATTGAAATCCTTCTATTTTTATATAAAACTTATATATAATCTATTAAAAAAAATTTTTTACATATTACACATTTTTTGAAATTTTCCATATACTAGGCAATAACAATGTTACAAAAGTTATTTTTATCAAATCCCCTGGAATAAAAGGCACTAATCCAACCATAAATACATTTTTATTTCCAACAAAGAATGATAATTGTATTAACCCAAAGAAATAAATTACAACACTTGCTAATAATAATATTATTATTGTTTTAATATAAGATTTAGTATAACCTTTATCTGCAAAATACCCGCACATTAATGCAGCTAGGAAATATCCTATTACATATCCTCCTGTAGGTGAAAAAAGAATTAATCCACTTTTAAATCCTGCAAACACAGGGAGTCCTATCGTTCCAGCTACTATATATGATAAAAGAGTCGCTGGAGCTAATTTTTTACCATATAAAAGACCTATTAACATAACAGCAAACGTTCCACCTGTTATAGGAACAGGTGTGAATGGTAATACTATTTTCAATTGTGCCATTAATGACATAAAAATTGTTCCAAATATAACTAAACTTACATTTTTTACTATTGTTTGATTTTTATTTTCTGTTTTAATTAGATTATTAATTAATAAATTTGATTTCATCTCTTCTCCTTAAACTTTAATAAATTTATTTTTTTACTTTTTTTATAACATCTATTATGCTTCCATCCCTATATTCAACTACTGCAACAACTTCATCTGTAAATTCTATAGGCTTTGCTTCACCAACTATGTATTTTGCTTTTTCTATTAATTCATCCATTTCAATTAACTTTAATCCTGCTTTTTTAAATTTCTCTTTTAAATCATTTCTTTTAGGATTAACCGTTATTCCTAATTCAGTTACAACTACATCTACAGTTTCACCAGGTGTTACTATAGTTGTTACTCTATCCATAATAGTTGCTAATCTTCCTCTTATTAAAGGAGCTACTATTATAGACATTTTAGCCATTGCAGCTGTGTCTGAATGTCCTCCTGAAGCCGCTCTTATTACTCCATTTGAGCCAGATATAACATTTACGTTAAAATCTCTATCAATTTCTAAAGCACTTAATATAACAAAATCTAATCTATTTACTGCTGCTGACTTATTAAAAGGGTTAGCATAAAAATCAGCACTTACTTCTTGATGAAGATGATTTCTAGTTAGAGATTCAACTCCACCTAAATCAAAATCTTGAACATCAAATATTTTACCTACAAGACCTTCATCTAATAATTCAGCAAAAGCTTTTGTTATACCTCCTAAAGCATAGCTACATTTTATATTTCTTTTTATTAATTCTTCTTTTATAAATCTTGTTACTGCAAGGGAAGCCCCACCAGTTCCTGTTTGCATTGAAAATCCATCTTCAAAATATCCTGATGCTAACATCGCTTCTAATACTTTTTTTGCTATTAACAATTCTTTTGGATTAGAAGTGAATCTTGTTGCACCACTCAT
The DNA here is from genome assembly GCA_018060185.1 of Leptotrichiaceae bacterium. Taxonomy (GTDB): domain Bacteria; phylum Fusobacteriota; class Fusobacteriia; order Fusobacteriales; family Leptotrichiaceae; genus JAGOWQ01. The sequence goes on from JAGOWQ010000001.1 coordinate 65,880, forward strand.
TATCCCATTAGGATCTCCTATTTCATCTACCACTACAACATAATCTACTTTTGTTTGAGGGATACTTACAGGATAATTTGGATAATCAACTAATGTGTCTGTTATGACAACTACTTTATCTGCATGTTCAGCATCTACCATAGCATATCCTAAAGATCCACATACTGACTTACCTACCACACCATTAGAATTCCCCATACAATCTGAAGAAGGTGCTCCTATAAAAGCCACATCTATTTTCAAATCCCCTTCTACTATTGCTCTTGCTCTTCCTCCGTGGGATCTTATAACTGCTTTTGTTGGCAATAATCCTTCTGAGATAGCTTTGGCTAGATTACCTCTAAGACCACTACTTTCCACCCTATTTACAACACCATTTTTTATGTGTTCTACCATACAATCATGAGCATCTGTAAATGAACTAGCTGCAACTCTTATATTTTTAAATCCCATTTTAGATATTGTATTCATAACTAATGGCAATACTTTATCTCCATCTCTAAAATGATGATGAAAAGATACTGTCATTCCATCTTTTAATCCAGTTTGTTTAATTGCTTCTTCCAATGAAAGTACTATTTTTTCCCTTCTAACTTGATTTTTTATATTTTCGCTATCATCTTCTAGTCTATCTGGTTGAAGAGCAAAAGGTGTAGTATAAGGTTTTCTATTTTCATAGTCTTTTATATTTTTTAACATATTTTCTGTTACTCTTTTATCTGCCATATACTATTCATCTCCTTCTTCTAAGTTTATCCCTGATGCTTTTGCAAGGTTTAATACGTGTTGAGCTCTCTCAATAATCGGCTTATCTATCATTTTACCATCAACTGTAAAGACTCCTCTACCTTCTGCCAAAGCTTCTTCTGTAGATTTTATTATTCTTAAAGATTTTTTTATACTTTTTTCATCTGGAGTGTACAAATTATGTATTAATTCAATTTGTCTTGGATGTATTAAAGATTTCCCATCAAATCCCATTTGTTTTATCATGGAAGCTTCTTTTAAGAATCCTTCATCATTATTTACATCTGAATAAACCGAATCTAATGCAGATATTCCTGCAGATCTAGCTGCCATAACAATCATAGCTCTTCCCATAAGCATTTCTACTCCACCTTCAGATCTTGTTGTTTTCAAATTTGTAACATAATCTTCACCACCTATTGCCATTCCTATTAATCTAGGAGAGCATTTTGCTATCTCTAGGGCATTTAATGCTCCTAAAGGACCTTCAATAGCAACTATTATTTTAGTTCTTCCAACCTCTATTCCTGATTCTTTTTCTATTCTTTCTATATGTTTTTCTACTTCATATACATTTTCTACTGTATCAGTTTTAGGTATTCTTATAACTTCTATTCCAGCTCTAATTGAGGCTTCTAAATCTTCTACTCCAAATTCAGTATCCAATCCATTTATTCTAACTACTAATTCTATTCCTGATTCTTTATATAAAGGTTTCATTTTTTTTATCATATTAAACAATAAATATCTTGCAGAATCTTTTTCTGTTATAGCTATAGAGTCTTCTAAATCAAACATAACAGAATCCGGTCTATATAAATACGAATCTCTTATTATTCCAGGATTATTTGCTGGAACAAAAAGCATAGATCTTCTTAATTTCATGTTTTACCTCCTAATTCCAATTAAATTCTTTACTTTTAGCTGATCTCATTATGGCTGTTTGAAGTCTACTTTTAAAAACTACGTCTAAAGCCCCTTTATCATCTATTGTAATTTTAGCATTTTTGACTTCCATTTCATTTAAAGTTTCGTAAATAACTTTCTTTATATCATCACCATATTGATCTAAAACACTACTTTTCAATTCTATATCTATTCCAGATGAATTAGGCTCTATAACAATATAAACATCGCTAGACTCTAATGTTCCTGCAATTGCTCTTTCTTTCAATTCCATTTTTTCCTCCTTATATTCAATCCTTAGAACTTCTATTTAACTATTTAAATATAATTAAAAGCGCTCCTGCTGCTACTGCTGATCCTATTACTCCTGCTACATTAGGACCCATAGCGTGCATTAATAAGAAATTACTAGGGTTTTCTTCTTGACCTACTTTTTGAACAACTCTTGCTGCCATTGGAACCGCTGACACACCTGCCGCTCCAATCATAGGATTAATTTTTCCACCACTTAACTTACACATTAATTTACCAAAAAGTACTCCTCCCATTGTTCCAAAAGAAAATGCGAACAATCCTAATGCTACTATTTTTAATGTAGATACATTTAAAAACGCTGTTGCATTAGTAGTTGCTCCTACTGTAACTCCTAATACTATAGTTATACAATATAATAAAGCTCCTTTAACATGTTCTACTAAGTTAGGTACAATTCCAACTTCTTTTATTAAATTTCCAAGCATTAACATACCTATTAATGTACCTGAAGATGGTACTAATAATGTTACAACTATTGCCACAATTATAGGAAATAATATTTTCTCTCTTTTACTTACTGCTCTTAATTGAACCATTTTTATTTGTCTTTCAGACTTTGTAGTTAAAAGTCTTATTATTGGTGGTTGAATAACTGGAACTAACGCCATATATGAATATGCAGCAACTGCTATCGGCCCTAACATATGAGGTGCTAATTTTGTTGTTAAATAAATTGCTGTTGGACCATCTGCTCCTCCTATTATACCTGTCGAGGCAGCTTCTTTTCCTGTAAATCCTAATAATATTGCACCAACAAAAGCCGTAAAAATACCTAATTGTGCTGCTGCTCCTAATAAAAAACTCTTAGGATTAGCAATTAATGGTCCAAAATCTGTGCTCGCTCCTATAGCTAAAAATATTAACGGAGGATAAATTCCTAATTTTACTCCTTGATAAAGATAATAAAGTAATCCTCCTTTTTCCATCATTCCTTCTTTAGGTACTCCTGGTAAATTAACTAATAACATTCCAAATGCTATCGGAAGCAATAAATAAGGTTCATACTCTTTCTTTATTGCTAAATATAATAAAAATAATGCTACTAATATCATTGCAAATTGCTCTAATGTCAACATTGATAAACCTGTTGTTCCATATAGAGTTGATAATAACGCCATACTAATCCTCCTTTCATATTCTTACGATAAAGTTACTAATATATCTCCATTTTCTACAGTATCTCCCTTAGAAACACTTATATCCATTACAACTCCGTCTACTGGAGCTACAATAGGATTTTCCATTTTCATTGCTTCAATTATTACTAAATTTTGTCCTGATTTTACAGTGTCTCCTTTATTAACTTCTATACTTAATACTAAACCTTGTAACGGAGCTTCTACCTTTGTTTCAGATCCTGAAGAAGAAACTACTGGTTTTTCTTCTTTTTTTTCTTCCTTTTTAGAAACTTCTATTTTACCTTCTTTTTCTGAAACTGCTTCAACTTCTACTTCATATACTTTTTCACCTATTTTTATTTTATATACCTTTATCATAATTTTAATTCCTTCCTTTTATAATTTTAATTCAATTCTTTTATAGATTTTAATCTTATATACGAATCTGGAGTATCCCCTGCAGCTTCCATTACTGCAACAGAAACAGCAGCTAATATTTTTTCGTCCTTTATATCTTCTGCTGACAATTTTTTTGTACTTTCAGATTTAATTTCAGAATTACTTTTTACTTGTTTTGTTTCTTTCTTTATTTTTTCTTCTCCAGATGGAACAAACTTCAATAAAGATAGAATAGAAGCTATTAATATAAGTACAAAAAATACTATTAACATACTTACTATTGAGATAAAAATCGAATCTCCTATTCCTACAATTGAATCTCCATATAATATATTCACTATTTATTCTCCTTTCTGCTAGAAAATAACATTTATTGATTGAATTTCAACTTTATCTTTTGGTTTTTCTCTATTTTCTAAATATTGTCTAGCTACTTGAGGAAACATAGCATAAGTTAATATGTCTTCATCATTTTTTGCTAGTTCTCCTACTTCTGCTTTTATTTCATCATATTCATTAGCTATTAAGTCAGCTGGTCTTCCTGTAAATAATTCTTCGTCACCTATTACTATTTTTTTCATCTCTTCCGAAATAGGAACAGGAGATTTTCCATACAATCCTTTAACATAATCTTTTATTTCTTTAGGAATCATTTTGTATCTTTCCCCTGTTAATATATTAAATACAGCTTGTGTTCCTACCATTTGGCTTAACGGTGTTACTAATGGTGGGTATCCTAAATCCGCTCTAACTTTAGGTATTTCTTTTAGTACATCCTCGTATTTATTTTCTGCCTTTTGAGCTTTTAATTGTGATAACATATTAGATAACATACCTCCTGGCAATTGGTACTCTACTATGTTAGGTTCTGTGAATAAAGCTTGAGGGTTTAATATTCCTTCATCTAAATATTTTTTTCTTATTGGTTTAAAATACTCAGCTATTTCTTTTAAAATTTCTAAGTTTAAGTCTGATTCGTATTCTGTTACTTGTAAACTTCTAACTAGTGATTCTGTCGCTGGTTGTGAAGTTCCTCCAGATAAAGGCGAAATAGATGTATCAACTATGTCAACCCCTGCTTCTATTGCTTTTAAATATGTCATTTCAGCTAATCCCGCAGTTGCGTGAGTATGAACTTCTATAGGTACTTTAACTGTATTTTTTAACTCTTTTACTAATTCATAAGCTACGTAAGGCAATAAAATTCCTGACATATCTTTTATAGCTATAGAGTCTGCTCCAATACCTTCCATTTCTTTAGCTAAGTTTTTATAATACTCTATTGTATGAACAGGACTTATTGTATAGCATATTGCTAATTGACTATGTCCTCCATATTTTTTTGTGCTCTCTGAAGCTTTCCTTATATTTCTTATATCGTTTAAAGCATCAAATGTTCTTATTATATCTATTCCATTTTTTATTGATTTTTCTACAAATTTATCAACTATATCATCACCATAATGTCTATAACCTAGTAAATTTTGACCTCTTAAAAGCATCTGTAATTTTGTATTTTTAGATCTTTTTCTAATTTCTCTTAATCTTTCCCAAGGATCTTCATTTAAAAATCTTATAGCTGAATCAAAAGTAGCTCCACCCCATACTTCCATAGAATACAGTCCTACTTTATCCATTTTTTCAACTATGGGAAGCATTTCTGCTGTTGTTAATCTTGTAGCCATTAATGACTGATGACCATCTCTTAATGTTGTATCAACTATTTTTATTTTACTCAATGTAATGCCTCCTTATTTAATAATATAAGGAAATTTATAATTTAAAAAAATCCAAAATTACAAATTTCCTGTTTTTATATTATGAAAACTATGCAAATAATCCAAATAAGATTGAACCTAGAATTAACATCATAGCTCCACCTATTCTTGATGAAATTTGTGCAAATGACATTAAATCCATTCTTTTAGCTGCTCCAAGAACTGCTACGTCTCCTGCTCCACCTCTATTAGACATACATAATCCAGCTGTAATTGCTGCTTCTATTGGATAGAATTTCATTTTTTTAGCACAAAGCATTATTAATCCCATTGCACCGAAAACTATAGCTAAAGCTATTAATAAATTTGGTATAGTTAAAGCATTTTTTATTTCATTAATATCTGTTCCAAATCCTACTGCTGCCATTAATACCCAAATTGTATGTTTTGAAAAATATGATTGCATTCTTTTTGCTCCAGCTTTTAATCTATCTGGAACTAAGTTAAATACATTTAATAACATAACTAAAATTACTAAAAATGCTAGTCTATGAACTTCAAATGGTAAATTAAAACTTTTCCATATTTCTCCAAAAATATGAGCTGTTATAGCTAAAGATCCTGTTAAGAAAATTGCTGTTGCTGTATCTGATAATTCTGCTTTTATTTCTACTTCTTTATCTTTTACAACTTCACTTGAAGTATCTATTACTAATTCTCCATTACCTGTAAGACTTGGTCTTTTCTCTCCTAATTTATTTAATAAAGCTCCAGATAATATTGAAATAATGTTAGCTATTGTTAATATAGAAATGGCAAATGCGAACCATTCACTAGCTGGCCTACCCGTTTTATTTGCCCACATTTCAGACATCGGAATTGCACCTGCTCCTGTTCCTCCACCCATTATAGGAAGTACATAGTTCATCATTACATCTAAAGGCGCTTTTCCAAACAATAAACCAACTACTATTCCACCTGCTGAAGCACCAATAACACCAACAATAATTAACGGTATATACCCAATCATTGATTTTATAAGTGTTTGTCTATTAACTGTTAAAACTGATCCTACTATAAGTGCTGGTATGAAAATTTCTAAAAAATTTACAGGTTGTTCACCATAAAAAATATCAATATGTTCTAATAGTTTTACAGGAACTAATTTGTAAGTTCCGAAAACTGCTGCCATTAAAAATACTAATACTGTTCCTCCACCGATATAATCATTCCAATAAGGAATTCTATCCCCTATTACTCCAAATAAAATACCAAAAACTGCTAATATAGAAAACATTGTTAAAAAATTAGGTCTTAAAAAAGCTAATTCTTTACCTCCAAAAGGCACATAAACCACTATTAATGTGATTAAAAACATGTATAAATATACAAAAAGATTCGCACCTCCCCATTTAAACTTTTGGTTGTCGAAAAGTTCTTTAAATTTCTCCATAGTTCTCACGTTTGTGTAATATTAAAATTTATTACACACTCCTTTCAATTAATTTTATTATTTTTAAATTTTTAATAATATACTTTATATAAAAATATCGTTACAGCTAATATATCTGCTGATCCTCCTGGACTAACTCTATTTTTTATACATTTATCTTCATATTCTTCTAAAATTTTTAAATCTGAAACATTGATAAGAGACTCAGTTTCTTTTTTTACTTTTTCTAACATCTCTATCCCGTGTCTATGTACTATTGTACTATCTTCAAGCATACTCATTATATAGATTAATGTCATAGAAGAAGCTAAGTTACAATCAAATTTTTTAATTTTTTCAAAATAGAAAGGTAATATAAATTTAAATACTTTAGAGAGTCCATTTTCTACTTCACCTCTTATACCTTTAAAACCGTATTTTAGATAAAGTTTTTCTCCATTGGTCAATTTTTCCTTTTTTTCAATTCCCACAAAATCATTTAAAATATTTTTAGAAATTTCTTTCACAATATGAGGTACTTTTTCTATACCTTCTCCTAAATAATAACTTCTTGAAACTGCTAAAATTAAAATTCCCATTAAAAATATAAATCCTTTATGTGTATTTACATTTCCTGTTGATTTCATCATTGCTTTTTCTGATCTTTTACCTATTTCTCTTGATAAAAGAAATGCTTTTGATATTTCTAAATTAGAATATCCTATTCTAGCTGTTTCATAAAATCCTTTTTCTATAGAAAAACTACTTGCTATAAAAGAATAAAAATTCATATCTTCGTGAGAACCTGAAGTTATAGGGGATACTAAACCAAAAGACGGTGATGTACTCAATTCATAAATTGCAGATTCTACAGCTTTCATTGCAAGTTTATGTGATAAATAGTTTCTATATTTTTCTTCTAAAAAATTATAAAGTTCATAAAAACTATGTTTCATACTCCTTACACAACTATGTGCTGAATTTTCACAAATAAAACATTTTCTTTGGGAAAAACCTAACTCTTTTCTTGTTATAGACTTCCCGTCTGTCTTATATACATCTATATCCACACATCGTCCAAGCTCATTTGTTTCTTCAAAAACTATTGTTTTATTTTTTATTTCATACACTTCTTCTTTTATTATAAATATATAAAATAACCCTTCTAAATTTTCAAATCTTTCCTTAAAAACTATTTTTTTTTCAAATATCAAATCTAATTCTTTAGATAATTCTTCTGTTATGTTATTTGCTAAAATTATATTTTTATCTTCACCAGGTATATTTGTTCTTATTGTAAGTAAAGGTAAACCATACTTTTCAATTAGTTTTTTCTGATATTCAACTCTTTCTTCTTTATCTTTCAAAAAATCCATTAAATTCACCATTTATCACAACTTTTCTTTTATTTTTTTAAAATCATCTGATATTAAATAATCAAAAGTTGTTTTAGGTACTAATTTTTTTATTTCCTCAAAATTATCTTCCTTTAAATATTTCCTTACTATAGAAGCAGATATAACTGTATTATTTATTTCTTTTCTTGGAATTATAACTACATCTACTCCAAATTTCGGCAATATCTCCTTTACTATATTATTATAAATTGAAGTAACTGCACAATGAGGTTCTTCTCCCATAAATCTTGTGTCTATATTAAGTTTTTTGCAAAATATTTCTCCTACAATTTTAGAATCTAGTTTAGCATACTCCTCTATCATAGAATTTTTTTCTTTTAAAAAATATGTTGGAAATGTTGCTGATGATATTATATATTTAGTTGAAGGAATTACTTTTACATTTTCGAATTCCATAGTTCCTTTTTTCACTAGTTCTATCCTTTTTTCAAATGGGAAAATAGATTTATCCTCTTCTAAAACAAATATTAAAACTTCTTCACTATTTTTTGAAGCTTGTTCTATTAAATATTTGTGCCCTAAAGTAAATGGATTACAGTTCATAACAATCATGCTTCTTTTTTTTGTTATGTCAATATTATTTTCAGAAATTATTTCAAATATTTTTTTTTCAATATTCTCATTTCCCTCTTCTAACAATATAACATTTTCTGTATTTGCTACCTCTGAATATCCGATATCTTTAAAAATTTTACCATTTTTTAATTTTGTGAAAATTGTAGAATTAAAATATCCTTCTTCTATAAGTTTGTTTTTTATTGCTGTGAGTAATTTATTAGTTAAGCCTAATCCTTGATAGTTACTGTCTACAGCAAAACATTTTATAATATTTTTTTCCTTGGAAGCAGTGGCAATTATATCATCATTTTCTCTAATAACTACTGTATAATCTACTCCTACATCAAATTCTAAATCAAATTTTTTCAAAAACTTACTGACTTCTTCTACTTCAAATTTATTTTTATGATTTAAACTTCACATACTTTTCCTCCTAACTAAATAATATATTACTACTCTAGTATACCATTTTTTTTTAAAAAGTAAACAATTTTTTTAACATTTGTTATTTTTTTCTCGTTTGTTTTTTTATTTTTATGATATAATTAAAAAAAATTGTATAAAAAAGGAAAAAATATGAGATTTTTTAATTTTAAAGAACTTGATTCTACAAATGAATTCATGAAAAAAAATATTAATTCTTTTCACGAATATGATATTGTCACTGCCGAAACTCAAACAAAAGGAAAAGCAAGAAGAGGAAATATATGGTTTTCTAATAAAGGAATGGCTCTTTTTACTTTTAAAATTAATGAAAAGGAAGCCTTAAAATCCAATGAATATTTAAAATTACCTTTAATAGTGGGTTTATCTGTAATTAAAGGATTAAAAAAAATTGAAAATTTAGACTATATGTTTAAATGGACTAATGACGTTTATTTAAATGGAAAAAAATTATCAGGTATTTTAGTTGAAAAAGTAGACACTTATTTTATAATAGGAATAGGGATTAATGTTAACAACGATGTTTTGACTGAAATAAAAAATATAGCAACATCATTAAAAGAAGCAACTAATAAAAATTATAACATATCAAATATTATTACTTCTATTGTAAAAGAATTTTCAATTTTATATGAAGATTTTGAAAAAGGAAATTGGAAAGAAATTCTAAAAGAAATAAACAATATAAATTATTTAAAAAATTCCACTATTTCATTAAAAGTAGGAAATATGTCTATCACAGGAATTGCTAAAAATATTAACTTAAATGGTGAAATTGAAATTTTATATAACAAAAAAATACAATCTTTTTCTATGGGAGAAATTCTAAAAGAAAGAATTATAGTAGGAATAAATGAAAACTACAATTCCCATCTAGCTATTTTGAAATTTCAAAAGTTAGGATACGATGTTATAGGAGTTTACCTTTGCCCTTTGAAAAAAAATAAAATTGAATATAGTTATGAAAAAGAGATTGAAAAATTTTCTAAAAACTCTAAAATAAAATTTGAAAAAATTCAAATTGAAAATGATATTAATGATATTTTATTATTTGAAAATTTATATTACATTGCAAAAAAATATAATACTTCCTATATATCAACTGGACATAAAATTACTATTAGTTCATCTATTATGACGTTTATTTCAAAAAATAATTTAACTTTCATTTCTCCATTTTAAAAAAGTTGAACTGGTATTTGTACATTATTTTTGTAAATTATTGCATTTTTAATTTTTCCAGTTATAATATATTATATTAACTATAAAACTACTAATTATTTAGAGGTTATGAAGACATAACCCGGAGGGAGACATTATGAGAATATACGAAAGTGAAAGTATTAGAAACGTTTCAATCTTAGGACATAGTGGTGCAGGAAAAAGTAATATGGCTGAATCATTAGAATTCATCGCTGGTTTAACTAATAGAATTACAAATCCCAATGAAAATGCAAAAATAAGTAATTCTCTTACATTACATACTGTAGAATACCAATCATTAAAATTTCATTTTATAGATATCCCTGGTTACTCTGACTTTTTTGGAGAACTGGAGTCAGGTTTATCAGCTACTGATGGCGCTATTATAATTGTTGACGGAACAACTGATTTATCAGTTGGTACAGAAACTGCCCTTGAATTAGCTGACAGTAGAAATATACCTAGATTTATTTTTGTAAACAAAATTGATAGTGAAAAGGCAGATTATGAAAAAATTATTACTCAACTGAGAGATAAATATGGAAAAAGAATTGCACCTTTTCATGTTCCATGGGGTAAAGCAGAATCTTTTAAAGGTCATATAAATGTTGTAGACATGTTTGCTAGAGAATTTAATGGAACAGAATGCCAAAATGCAACAATGCCAGATAACATGGATGATGAGATAGTTCCTATTAGAGAAATGTTATTAGAAGCTGTGGCAGAAACTAGTGAGGATTTGATGTCTAAATTTTTCAATGGTGAAGAATTTACTACTGCTGAAATTCACAAAGGATTAAGAGAAGGCGTATTATCATGTGATATAATTCCCGTTATATGTGGTTCTACATTTAAAAATATTGGGCTTAATACAACCCTAGATATTGTTAGAGAATATTTACCAGCACCAAAAGATAATCCTAAAGTAAATGCTGAAAAATCTGAGTTCGTATGCCAAATTTTTAAAACTAATATTGATTCTTTCTTAGGCAAAGTATCTTATGCAAAAGTTCTTTCTGGAGAATTGAAACCAGATAGTGAAATTTATAATATAAATAAAAAAACTAAAGAAAGAGTTGGGAAAATATATACTCTTATTAATAATAAAATTGAAGAGTTACAAAAAGCAGTTTACGGAGATATTATATTATTTACAAAATTTATAGAAACTCAAACTTCTGATACTTTATCAAGTAGTGAAAAAGAAACTATAGTTAAGAATATAACTTTTCCAAAACCTCAAATGCTCGTAGCTGTAGAGCCTTTAAATAAATCTGATGAAGAAAAATTTTCCACAGGACTTCAAAAACTTATGGAAGAAGATCCGTCATTCACTTGGAATAGAAATATAGAAACTGGGCAAACAGTAATTGGTGTTCAAGGAGAATTACATAGCTCTACACTTATAGAAAAATTAAAATCAAAATTTGGAATTGATGTTAAAGTTATTAATCTTAAAGTTCCTTATAGAGAAACTATAAAAGGTTCTTCTGATGTTCAAGGAAAATATAAAAAACAGTCTGGTGGACACGGACAATATGGTGATGTTAAAATAAAATTTTCTTATATTGACAACGAACATTTTCTTTTTGAAAGTATTGTTGTCGGAGGAAATGTTCCAAAATCATACATTCCAGCTGTAGAAAAAGGATTAAGAGAATCAATGAATCGTGGTGTTTTAGCTGGATTCCCTGCTACAAATATAAAAGCTGTTTTATATGATGGATCTTATCACGATGTAGATTCTTCAGAAATGTCTTTTAAAATAGCTGCAAACCTTGCTTTTAAAAAAGGTATGGAAGAAGCAAATCCTGTTCTTCTTGAACCTATTATGGAACTTACTATTATAACTCCAGAAGAATACGTTGGAGATATTATGGGAGATATAAACAAAAAACGTGGAAAAATTATAGGTATGGATTCTCACAAAATAACTAAACAAAAAATAATGGCAGAAGTTCCTATGTCTGAAACATTTAAATATGCAAATGATTTAAAAGCTATGACCCAAGGAAGAGGCTATTTTGAAATGAATCTTGTCAGATACGAAGAGGTCCATTATGATTTATCTAAAAAAATTATTGATGAAAATAAAAAAGATTAAAATAATATACTAATCTATTTTATCCACTTTATATTAGTACTTTGTACTTAAACTAGAGTGGATATTTTTATAAACTTTAAAATTATTGATATTTTATTTCTTTTATAGTAGAATATATTAAGATTTAAATTTTAATTAAACATAAAAATATATTGAAATTAAGAAAGGCGAAATATATGAAAATTGGAATAGATAAAATAGGTTTTGCTATGCCTAAATATTTTTTAGATATTACTGATTTAGCAAATAGTAGAAATCTTAGTCCTAATAAATTTACTAAAGGATTAATGCAACTTGAAATGAGTGTTTCTCCTGTAACACAGGATATTGTCACTCTAGGTGCTTCTGCTGCTTCTGAAATTTTAACTGAAAAAGATAAAAAAAATATAGATATGATTATAATAGGAACTGAATCAGGTATTGATCAAAGTAAATCTTCAGCTGTATTTATACATGGTTTACTTGGACTTCAACCTTTTACTAGATCAATCGAAGTAAAAGAAGCATGTTACGGAGCTACTGCTGCTCTTAACTTTGCTAAAAATCATATTGAAAAAAATTCAAATTCATATGTCTTAGTTATTGCTAGTGATATAGCCAAATACGGTATTAATTCTTCTGGTGAATCTACTCAAGGAGCCGGAAGTTGTGCTATGCTTATTAAAAAAGACCCAAACATTTTGGTAATAAATGATGATAATATTTGCCAAACTATAGACATTATGGATTTTTGGAGACCTAATTATTCTAATTATCCATTTGTTGATGGTCATTTCTCTACAAAACAATATTTAGAATGCCTTGATACAACATGGTCAGAATATTGTAAAAGAAATAACAAAACTATAGAAAATTTTGAAGCTTTTTGCTTTCATCTTCCTTTTCCAAAAATTGGATTAAAAAGCTTAAATACTATTTTTAAAGAAGATTCAAAAAAAGAAATAAAAAATAAATTTATAAATAATTTTCATTCTTCTATTGTGTACAGCCAAAAAGTTGGTAATATATATACTGGCTCTCTTTACTTAGGTCTTTTATCTCTTCTCGAAAATAGTACTTCTTTAAAAGAAGGTGATAATATCGCTTTATATAGTTATGGTAGTGGAGCAGTTTGTGAGATTTTTTCTGTTACATTGGCATCTAATTTTAAAGAAAATATAAAATATAACAGATTAGATGATTTTAGTAAACGTATTAGAATATCTACAGAAGAATATGAAAATATATTTTTTGAAGAAATAAACCCGGATGAAAACGGTAATCAATTTTTTGTTCATAGTGAAAGGGATGATAGCCCATTTATTCTAGAAAAAATTGAAGAACATAAAAGAATTTATTCACGGAATTTAAAATTCCAAAATAAAAAAGGTGATTCTTAAATGAAAAATAAAAATATTTGGCTAGGGTTTTCCAAAAAAAAAAGAGAAGATAAAATAGATGTTTTATTAAAAAATAATATTTTAGATGAAAAATATAGTGAAATATTAAAAGAAAATATTACTCTTCCTTGTGAAATTGCGGAACAAATGGCTGAAAATACTATTGGGACTTTTTCACTTCCTTTTAGTGTGGCAACTAATTTTTTAGTTGATAAAAAAGAATTCACTGTCCCTATGGTAATAGAAGAGCCCTCTGTTGTAGCTGCATGTAGCTATGCTGCTAAAATAATTTCCCGATCAGGTGGTTTTTCTACTACTATTATTAACCGTAAAATGATCGGGCAAATCACTCTTTTTAATATAAAAAATATTGAGATGGCTCTTGATAATATTATAAAAAATAAAAATAAAATTTTGAAGCTGGCAAATGATTCATATCCTTCTATTATTACTAGAGGAGGAGGAGCCGAAGATGTCACAACTAAGGTTTTTTCAGAAAATAATAATATATTTTTAGTAGTTTATATTATAGTAGATGTTAGAGAAGCCATGGGAGCAAATATTATAAATAATATGCTTGAAGGTATAAAACCTCTTCTTGAAGAATTAAGTAGCGGAACTTCTCTTATAGCTATCTTGTCCAATTATGCCACTGAGTCTCTTGTAAATTCAAAATGTGAAATAGATATAAAATATTTAAGCAATGATAAAAAAGAAGCTATAAATATTGCACAAAAAATTCATTTGGCAAGCCAATTTTCAAAAATTGATATCTATCGTGCAACTACCCATAATAAAGGTATTTTTAATGGCATTGATTCTGTTGTTATTGCGACAGGCAACGATTGGCGTGCTATAGAAGCTGGTGGACATGCTTTTGCTAATAAAAATGGTAGATACGAGGGTCTTACAACTTGGAATTTTAACCCTAATACTAATAAAATAGAAGGGGAACTAACACTTCCAATGCCAATTGCAAGTGTAGGTGGTTCTATTGGATTAAATCCTACTGTGAAAGCAGCTTTTAATATTTTAAATAATCCAAATGCTAAAATTTTATCGTCTATTATTGTTTCTGTCGGTCTTGCACAAAATTTTGCTGCATTAAAAGCTTTAGTTTCTACAGGAATTCAAAAAGGTCATATGAAACTACATGCAAAATCGATTGCTCTTTTTGCAGGATCAAATCCTGATGAAGTTGATTTAGTAGTAGAAAATCTTATAAATTCTAAATATATAAACTTAGAAACTGCCAAAAATATATTAAAAAAAATTAGAAATAAATAAATTAAAAACTGATTTTATTTTCCTTTAACCTTTAATAATTTGAATATATAAATCATTAAAAAAGATTATAAAATCAGTTTTTATTTATACTAATATTTTAAATTTATATTTATTTATTTCCTTTTAAAACAGAATCCCATTGGGCAGTTTCACTAGCGAAATTACTTAAAAATTCGTCAACATTCTTTCCTTTTATTTCTATATCTATTATTGTATCATTCTGCCTTATAACTCTTACTACACTTAAATCATCTCTAGAAACTGTCTCACCTATTATTGTATACTTATTATTTAACTGTGATAAAGAAGTTACTGTTAAGAAAAATTGGCTACTATTTGTATTCGGTCCACTATTAGCCATTGCTAAAACTCCAGCATTTTCAAAATTTAACCAGTCTGGAAATTCGTCATCAATTGTATATCCTGTTGATCCAAATCCTGTTCCTTCTGGATCTCCTGATTGTATTAACACATTTGATATAACTCTATGAAACTTAAGTCCATTATAAAAATTATTTTTTGATAAATAAACAAAGTTAGCTACATTTAAAGGCGATGCTTCAGGATATAAAAATAAAGTTATGTTTCCTTTATTTGTTTTTATTACTGCCTCTAGTTCATATTTTTTCATTTCTTTTCTAAATTTAGAATCAGCTTTTCTATTTTTAGTTTCTGTTTTTTTTATTTCTTTCGATGCTTGTTTTTCTTCCTTTTTAATCTGTTTTGCTTCTTGCTTTTCTGCTTTTGTCTTTTTTATTTTTGGCATTGAATTGGAATTTCCAAAATTAAAGAATACTAACATTAAAATTACTAACATAATTGTGATTTTTTTCATAGTTTTTGTCCTCTTTCAAAATTTAATTTTTCATCCTTTTTATTACATCTTCAATATCTATTTTATGATTATAGTCAAATTCAAAAATACTAAAATCAAAAATTTCTATTTCAAGATTCAATCTGCTATGCTCTTTTTGAGTAACAAAATTATCGTAAATAACGACTACTAAAGCATGATTATTTTCCCCATCAAGAACATTTACTAAATTAATTAATCTTTTGGTATTAATATTAAATGTACTTTTAACTATATCATAAGCAAGCTTTTTATTTTTTATTTCATTATAAAAATTCATAGCTATTGAAGGTAATTTTATACCAAATAAAATTTTAGGTTCTTTTCTCTTCTTAAACTCTAATATTGCCATATTTTCTCTACAAATCCTTTAATTTTTTATATTTCATCAGTAATTATACCACAAAGAATGGCAATTTTCAATTATCTTTTAGGCCCATAAGCAAAACTAAGATTCTTGTATTGCTTTTGTCAAAGGTGGTATTACTTGTTTTTTTCTAGAAACTACACCTTTTAAAGTTATCAAATTATCATATATCTTTTCCCCAAAAGCTTTTTCAACAACTTCTACACTTTTTCCTACTACTATACCTGTAGAATCGTTAGATAATATATTTGTAATTATAAAAATAAAAGTTTTTAATCCTTCTTTATCTATAACATTATTAATTTCCGTAATTAAACTTTCTTTTTTTTCTAAAACTTCACTTTCATTTACTGTATTTACCTGCGATACCCCTATTCTAGTTTTATCAATTTCAAATATTTTCATATCCATATTAAGTAACTCTAAGTTACTTTTATTTCCTAAGTTTGTCCCTGCTTTTAGCATTTCTAATCCATATTTTTCAAGATCGACCTCAGCTATAAATGAAAGCTCTTTTCCTGCTTTTACATCATATTCAGTACAAGTAGGTGATTTAAATAATAGTGTATCAGAAATTATTGCACTTAACATTAATCCTGCCACTTCCTTTGAAGGAACTATATTATTTTCTTTAAACATTTTAAAAATTATAGTTGACGTACATCCAACTGGTTCCATTCTTACTATCAGAGGCTCATCTACATTAAAATTAGAAATCCTATGATGATCTATTAATTCTAAAACTTTGGCTTCCTCAAAACCATTTGCTGTTTGAGTTCTTTCATTGTGGTCTACTAGTATTATTTCTTTTCCTGCTACATTTTCTATAATTTCAGGTATATCCATGTTAAAATAGTCTATTACATATTTAGTCTCTTCATTAATTTCACCTAATCTAACTGGTTTTGCATCTATTCCCAATTTATTTTTTAATTTTGAATAGGCAATTGCAGAACATATTGTATCTGTATCTGGATTTTTGTGCCCAAAAATTAATATTGACATACTTTTCCTCCTATTTTTTATTATATTTTTATTTTGAATTATAATTATTAACAATATTAATAATTTATTTTACATAATTATATACTTTTTTATATAGTATTTCAATGATTTTTATATTAGTTATTAATTAGTTATATAAAATTCCGAATCTCGTCATGGTAAATAGTATAGAAAAAGCTATAAAAAGACCTAAAATACCCCCTGCTAAAACCTCTCCAAAACTATGTATCCCTGCTTTGACCCTGCTTTGAGCAACTAACAATGCCATAATTAATACTAATACTAATACTCTTATATCTGATGTCATAAATAACATTATCCCAAATATAGAAAAAGCTATTGCACTATGACCACTTGGCATTCCCCCTTCTAATGGTGTTCCCCTCTTATAAAATGATTTTATTATAATTACTATTATTGCTGTTAAAACAATTATTAATATCGATACGTTTCCTTTTCTTGCAGCTATAATATGAAATTTATTTTTACTATCTATTATATCAAGCATTTTATCATAAAATAATAAGTACGCCACACAAAGAGCATTTATAGTTGCTATAAGTACTGCTCCTGCAGCTACATCTTTAGCTAACTTAGCCAAAGGATGCCTTTCTGGAGATATAATATCCACTAAAGCTTCTACTGAAGTATTTATAAGCTCTGTTATTATAACAAAAGAAACAGTTAAAGATATAATAAGTATTTCAACTTTACTTGCATTAGTAACTATAGCCAAAATGACAATTATTATTGAAGAAAGTATATGAACTTTCATATGCTTTTCATTTCTTAACGCTTCTATAAGACCTTCTATGGCAAAGTTGAAACTATCTATTATTCTTCTATCTCTTTCCCTTATTTTTTTTATGCTCCAATCGTAATTTTCATATTTTTTAAAAAACAATCTATTCTTACCATTTTCTTTTTTTTCTTCCATAATTTTTCTCCTATTAATCTCTTTTATAGTTAAAATTTTTCAATATTTTTTCTTCTCTTTCTCTCATAATTTTTTTGTCTTCTTTTTCAATATGATCGTATCCTAATAAATGAAGAATGCCATGACAAAATACATAATAGAATTCTCTTTCTTCTGAGTGACCATACTCCTTAGCTTGTTCTTTGACTTTTTCTATGGAAATTATAATATCCCCCATTATATTCATTGGACCAACATTTTCTGTCTCATTATATGCAAAAGATATAACATCTGTAGTACAATCTTTATTCCTATACTCTTTATTTATTTCTTTAATAATTTTATCGTTAGCTATTAAAAGAGATAAATAATAATCATTTTTATAATATTCATCTCCGTATTCCTCTTTTAAAATAAAGTTGGTAAATTCTGTTATTTTATTTTCATCAAAAAATTCTTCTAAATCTTCTATTTCATAAGTTATATCACACTCTAACATTTTTAACCCTTTCTTTTACTTTTATCTACTAGGATATTTTATTCTATTATGATAAGCCCCTTGTAATGTATTTAAGAACGCTTGAATTACTTTTTCTATTTCCCCTAATGTTAACTCTGAATCGCTCATTTGATTATCATCTAGTTTATACTTTATTAAATATCTTATTAAATTTTCTATTCCTTCTCTACTCTTGTCTTCTGAAACTCTAACAGCTGCTTCTATTGTATCAGCAAGCATTATAATACCTGCCTCTTTACTTTTAGGCTTAGGACCACTATATCTAAAATCATTTTCTAATACATATTCACCTTTTTCAAGAGACTTGTAATAAAAGAATTGAACCAAAGTAGTTCCGTGATGACATAAAATTATATCTAATATCTCCTTAGGAAGTTTATTTTGTTTCCCCATAATATAACCATCTTTTGTATGAGAAGTTATTATCAGGGCGCTAAGAGATGGTTTTATAGTGTTATGTATATTTTTCCCATCCCTTTGATTTTCTACAAAAAATTCTGGCCTTTTCATTTTACCAATATCATGATAATAAGATGCTACTCTTGCAAATATAGCATTAACTCCAATAGCTTCTGCACCACTTTCAGCCAATGCTCCGACCATTATACTATGATGAAATGTTCCAGGAGCAGTTACTAAAAGTTGCTTTAATAATGCATTAGAAAAATCACTTAATTCCAATAATTTTATGTCAGTCAATATTTCAAAACTATTCTCAAAATACGGAAGTAGGGCTAAAGAAATCATTCCTGTTAGTATACCAGACAATACAGATAGTACTATCATTCCTAATAATAATGGGAATTCTAATTGATTTACAAGTCCATAACTAAGTGCCATTATCCCTTGAAAAACACCTGTAGATATACCCAATTTAACAATATCACTCCTACTTGTCATTTTTTCTGCTTTATATATCGCCATTATTGCTACAGCAATAGTAACCAAAAACCAAGTTTCTTCTCTTGATAAAATTATCATATTTAAAAAAGAAAAAGTTAATGCATATATTTTATTCCCTAAAATTGTTAATATTATAGGTATCATAGCAAAAGGTAGCAAATAAATAAGAAATTCATTCCTAAAAACAATATACATTACATTTATTATAGATATTGTTATCAATGTTGGATAAAAAGCCTTTGATTCCATTATATTTCTACAATATTTTTTTAATATCCAATAAAGCAACATAGAAATTATGACAAAAGATAAAATAAGCCCAATTGTTTTTCTTATTTTATCTCCTCCTCTTACCAAATTTAATTTCTCCATTTTTTCGTAAGCGTCTTCATCTATTATTTCACCTTTTTTTACAATTACATCTCCTTTATATATTTTAACCTCTTTATCCCTTAATGATCTCATATTTTCTTCTATTTTTTCCAAGGTTTTATCTTCATTTAGAATTAAATTAGGTTTAATAAAATTTTTAATAAATTTTTTATCTAAATCACTTAATAAAATATTTTTTTTATCAATTACTTCATCTATTTTTTTCACATCACTTATTCCAAAATTATATATTTCTCTTAATTTTTCTATTAATCCTACTACGTAAGCTACACTTTCTTTACTTAGTATTTCTCTAAATTCTTCCACTGTAAGGTTATATTTTTTATC
This sequence comes from Leptotrichiaceae bacterium, assembly GCA_018060185.1. Taxonomy (GTDB): domain Bacteria; phylum Fusobacteriota; class Fusobacteriia; order Fusobacteriales; family Leptotrichiaceae; genus JAGOWQ01. Next base: position 86,192 of record JAGOWQ010000001.1, read on the forward strand.
TTTAATATAAAACCGTATCTCCTCATCTGTTTCTAATTCTTCATTTTTAACATTTTGAAAAAATTTATCTACAGCTGTGATCTCTTGTTCTTCAATTTCCCTTAATCTATCATATTCTGGAGTTGTATTTTTTCTAATTTTATTTTGTAAATTTTTATCTAAAAGATCAACAAAATAAGTAATATTTTTATATGCAATTACATCATTTTCAGATATACTTCCTACTGTATAGTTCGCTCTTAGTTTATATACTTCTATCCACAACCCAAAAATAAGAAACATTGTAACAACCAAAATAAATCTATAAACAAATTTTCTACTATTATTTTCATTATTTTTATCTTTTTTATTATTTTTTACTTCAAAAACTATTTCTCGACCAAATATATTAAATTCCATTACTAGCCTCCAGTTATTCTAATTCCATCATTTCTAAAATTTCTTTTTTACTTTTTTCTATTATATTTTTAGGCAATGATTTTAAAAATTTTTTCCCGTATATTTTTTTAATAACTCTATTATCTAAAATAATAATTGACCCTTTATCATCTTTACTCCTTATTAATCTTCCTACACCTTGTTTAAATTTTATAACTGCTTGAGGTACTTGATAATCATTAAAAGGATTTTTTCCACTTTTCTTTATATTTTCTATAATTGCTTCAGTAACAGGATCATTGGGAACTTTAAAAGGTAATTTTACTATTATCACAGATTTTAGTTGCTCTCCTTGAACATCTACTCCTTCCCAAAAACTATCTGTTCCAAATAAAACAGGATTTTTAGAATGTTTAAATATTTCTATCATTTCATGTCTAGGATAATCATTTTGCTTTATTAGTGTATAATCATTTTTATTAAAATATTTTTCTATTTTATTATAAAGATAATTTAGTGAACTATAAGATGTAAATAGCAGAAAACAGTGCCCTTTTGTTTTTTTTATACTTTTTTCTATAAATTTTTCCAAATCATCTAAAAATTCTATATCATTAGGGTCTAAAGAATCATTAGGCACATAAACTTTCATTTGTTTTTCATAATCAAAAGGAGAAGTTATTATTTTTTCTTTTATTTTATTTTTTTTATTATTTTTTAATCCTATATTATCTTTATAGTATTCAAAATTATTATCTACAGCAAGTGTAGCAGATGTAAAAATCATTCTATCCATTTTATTAAATAGATTGTCTTCTAAAGAATCAGATATATCAAATGGAGTAGCATAAATTTTTATATTTGCTTTAGAAGAATTTACAGACAACCAATAAACATATCCTGGATCATTAGAATTCATTATAAATTCAAATTTTTTATAATATTCTTTTAGTCTTTCATAATATTTTTGAAAATCAAAAATTATACCCTCTTCATCCTCTATTTCAAAATTATCAATATTATTTAAAAATTTATTTATTATTTTTATTAAAGAACCATAAGATTCTTTGAAATCTTTGCTCAAGCTTATTATCTCCATCCAAAAACTAGAGTTTTTAACTTTTGGAGTATCTATTCTTATTTTTGTTTCTCCACTAGATAAATTTTGAGCAAATGGAGACATTATTTTATCTAAGATACTAATTCCTATATCATAAAAATTATTTAATTCTTTTTTCACTTCTTCTTTCATATCATCTATTTTAATATAGTCATCTTGAGAGACATTATTATTTAAAAAGACTAAAAGTCTTATAAGAGCTCCCGAATTATTTGTATTTGTTACTCTCCTATTATAAATATTTCCTAATAATTTACCAAAAGAAAACCTAGATATTTCATAAGTAAAATAATTTCTTGCTGTATCTTCTATATTATGTGCTTCGTCAAAAACAACAATATCGTAATTGGGCAAAATAGAATACTCTGTATTAAATCCTATTTCATTTCTTATAGATAAATCTGCAAAAAACATATGATGATTAAGTATGAGCATATTTGCATCTGAAATATCCTTTCTAGCTTTAAAAAAATGGCATTTTGAATAATAATTACACTTAACTCCTAAACAAAGATCACTTTCGCAATTTACTTGTTCCCATATTTTATACGAAACTTCATATTTCAGTTCATTTTTATCACCTGTAAACGTATTTTCGTCCCAAGCAACAAGATTTTTTATTATATTTTTCTCTTTTTTTTCTTCTTCTGTATCATTTTCATCATCTGTTATTGTTATGTTATATAACTTTCTTTTACAAAGATAATTTCCTTTCCCCTTGACTATTTCATATTTAAATTCTTTATCTATAATTTTTTTTACTAAAGGTATATCTTTATTTATTAGTTGTTCTTGTAAATTTATAGTATTAGTGGAAATAATCAATTTCATATTATTTTCCAATGCGTATAACAAAGTTGGTAATAGATAAGCTATTGTCTTACCAGTTCCAGTTCCTGCTTCTATTATTAATTTTACGTTGTCATTCATACTTTTTTCAATATATTTTGACATATCATATTGTTCTTTTCTAGTTTCAAAATTTTCTATCTTTTTATGAATTTTACCATTTTTACCGAAAAATTCATCAATATTTATCTTGATATTTTTTTTTAAAGGAACTACTATATATATCTCATCCACATCATTGTTAATGATATATGAAGCTCCACCACTTTCTCCATAAATACTTGAAATTGTAACATCTTCATTGGATGGAATTAAAATACCTGATGGATGATTGTGTATAATTACTTCATTTTTTTTCATCATATTTAATAATGCTGCCACAGAACTTTCGTTCCCTCTAGCTATTAATTCCATATCTATCACAATTCCATTTACATTTGGAATACCTCTAAAGAAGATTTCATTTCCATTGGAATTTTCAATTTCTTTTTTCATTTTTTTTATCGCATCATCATCAATAAAATCAGTAATTTTCATTTTCCCTCCTATGCTATAGATTTTACTATATATATGGCTTTTTTTCAACTATTTCTTTTAATTGGCAATAATCTATTTTAGAAAAATTGTTACAAAAAAAGGACTGTCTTAAAGTCAAAAATTATTATTTCAATAATGAATAATACAAAAATAATTTTTACTTTAAGACATTCCTTTTACATAATTTAAAAATTAATAACTAATTTGAATTTGATAATGCATTAATTTTTAATGCTAATCTCGATTTTTTTCTTGAAGCAGTATTTTTTTTAAGAACTCCTTTTGTTACCGCTTTATCTAATTCTTTATAAGCAACTTGTAATGCTAATTTAGCCTCATCGATATTTTTATCTTCAACAGCTGAAAGAACTTTTTTTACAAATGTTTTTACTCTGCTTTTAATAGCTTGATTTCTTTGTGCATTTCTTTCACCAATAAATACTCTTTTTTTAGATGATTTTGAATGTGCCATATTTTTCTCCTTTCAAATAGATTATTTATATTTATAATTGCTCTATAACTTAGTATATGCAAAATTACCAAATTATATTACCATTTTTTTATGAAAAAATCAAGTTTTTTTTGATTTTTAACTTTTACCTAATTAAAATCTACTCTTTCAATTATTTTCTTAGCAATGTAACCAGTTATTGTACCTGAAATGATAGTTACTAAAATCATATATGGTAAATAACTCACATAAAGTATATATGTTCTATAAATAATCGACATTATAATTATTTGACCTAGTATATGAAAATTAGCACTTATAATACTTAATCCAACAATGGAAAATTTAGAAGTTTTCTTTAACATTCCCGAAACTAATATTGATAAAAAAATACCTACAAGAGATAAAATAAAATTCAATCCGAACCCACTCTTAAAAAGAGAAGTAAAAAACACTTTCATAAATCCTATTTTAAATCCTTCTTTTGCTCCATATATATATATAACTATAAGTACAACAATATTTGATAAACCTAATTTTATACCTGGAATAAATACAAAAAAATTTACAAATGACTCTATTATATATAGAATTATGCTTAAACTTAAAAATATAGAAAGTTGCATTGTCGTTTTTAATTTGTTATTTTCATCTCTTTTTAAAATATTTTCCATAGACTAATATACCTCCAAATCTATATCTTTAGCTTCATTTTTTTTGTTTTCTATTAAAACTATAACTTTATTAGGTTGGCATATTATCGGTTTTGTTACTTCACTTACAAAACCGATTTTTGAACAATAGTGATTGGGAGATTTTTCTTTTGTAACTCCTATTTTACCATTTCTAACCTCTATATGCATATCTCCAAGTAAAAGTGGATACTTGTCTTTTTTCAATATAATAATTTTATTTTCTTTTAAATTCAAAGCCATTATTTCTTTGTTATTATATTTTACAATTGCTCTTTTACTGCTATTTTTAAAATAATATTTTGAACTTATCAACAATGAAAAAGATATTAAAATAGCAACAAATATATATATTATATCATATTTATTAAATCCATATTCTTTTTTATTTTTTTTTATTATATTTTTAATATTTTCCATCTTTTCCCTTTTTAATATTATATATTTTATTTATTTTTCAAAATTATATTTTATAAAATTTTCACCATTTCTAAGTCCTTCTGTATGTTTCATTTTACCGTCATTAAATGCCCATATAACCTCTATATTCCCTAATTTACGAACCATTTCAATCCCTTCTTCATAAGGAGTCAAAAATAACGTAGTAGACATAAAATCTGCAAATCCAGAATCTTTTGTTATTACCGTTACTGAAGCAAAATTATTTACAGGCTTAAGCTTATACATATCTATTATATGACCATATAATTCATTATTTTTTAAAAAATATCTTTGATAATTTCCAGTTGTTACAATAGAGATATCTGATGCTGAAATTTTAGCCAAATAACCCTCTTTTTTATTATACGGATTATTTTTATCTAATTCTTTATTATAATATATAGGAAGGGTAACACCTACACAAAAGTGTGTTCTGCATTTCATCAACTCTTTTACATTCTTATTTTCTATTATCCTTTTACCGATAATCCTTACATTTCCTCCCGCAGATATCATAAAAGATGTTATTCCTTTTTTTCCCATTTTTTCGGCTGTTTTTTCTACTGCATATCCTTTTGCAATAGCACCCAAATCTATTTTTATGCATTTTTCTTTTAAAAAAACAGTACTTTGATTTTTATTTATTTCAACATTTTCAGGAATTGAACATTTTTTTGCATTTTCTAAGTCTATTGTTGATGGTAGTTCGTCTTCTTTTCTATTATTCCATAGCGATATAATTTCACCACCAAAAATATCAACTTTATTGCCAGTTTCTTCTTTCCATTTAATTCCTTTTTCAAGTAGTTCTATTATTTCTGTATCAACTTTAACAGCTTTTATACCTGCGTTATCATTTATTGTTTTTACATTATTTATTCCATGAAAATTTTCATAAATAGTATAAAGTTTATGATATTTTTCCATTTCTTCTTTATAAATTTTAACTTTTTCTTGAAATCCTCTTTCATTTTTATCATAACCAACTAAAATATGAGTTGTATCAAATAGACCTGTTATTTCTTCTCTATATAACTTCTCTCTATTACATGAAGAAAAAAGGACCAAAACTAATAATATCAGCCCTTTATAATTAATTATATTTTTTGTTATATTTTTCATAAAAATCTCCATTTAAACTTCTACTTTTATTATTGTACCCTGTGGAGATGGGGAATTTTCTAAATATTCTTTTATTTCTATTCTAATTTCTGGTTTCATTGGTTTACACTGTTTTAAAGTTTTCACATCTCCTGTTAATATTCCTTCTGCGAATCCACTACATCCTGGATAACCACAAGCACCACAATTAAATTTGGGCATCATATCATTTAATTTTGTTAGTCTTTCATCTTCTTTAACTTGTAAATATTTATCAGCTATTCCCAATAAGAGACCTAATATTGCTCCTATTATTCCCAAGGCTATTAACGCTTCTATCTGCATTATAATGTCTCCTTTCTGTCAGGATGATGACCACATGAAAATTGCTTACATCCAGTGCATCCCGACATTTTTATTATGTCTTCACAACCTTCTGGTTTAGGAGTTTTTTTATTTAATATATATGTTATTATAAATATACTTACTAAAAATAATACCCATAAAAGAGGTGCTACATCTACTTTCATTTACACCACCCCTGCAAATCCTAGCATTATCATAGCCATTATTGAAGCAGTAATTAGTGATATTGAATTGCCTTTGAAATATTTTGAAGTAGCGGATAGTTCTAGTCTTTCTCTAATTGTAGCAAATATTACCATTATTAATAAAAATCCTATAGGAACTGCTATTGAGTTTACAACCATCTCACTGAAATTATATCCTTCTCTTATATTAAGTAATGCTGTTCCTAATACTGCACAATTTGTTGTAATTAAAGGCAAATATACTCCCAAAGCTTTATATAAAACAGGCGAAAATTTCTTTATTACCATTTCTACAAACTGAACTAACGAAGCAATTACTAATATAAATGTTATTAAATCTAAATACTCCATTTTATAAGGAACTAAAACTTGATAATATAAACCATAAGTTATAAGTGATGCTGAAAATATAACAAATATAACAGCAAATCCCATTCCTATAGCTGATTTTACACTTTTAGACACACCTAAAAATGGACATACTCCTAAATATTTTGTCAGTATTATATTATTTATAAGTACTGCAGATATAAATAATGTTACAAGTTCCATACTATTTCACCTGCTTTCTATCTTTATAGATGTTGAATAATCCAGCTAATATTCCAAAACTTAGAAAAGCTCCTGCTCCTGATGTAAAAAATGAAGCACTTAAATTTTTAAACATAGAGATATGAAATATTACTTTCTCACTATCAAATAAACTTTTTAATTTTAATTCCCCTGTACCTAATATTTCTCTAAACGAAGCCATTATTATTAAACTTATTCCAAAACCTATACTTACTCCTATTGCATCTAAAAAAGAATCCATTATGCTATTTTTACTGGCAAAAGCTTCTGCTCTTCCCAATACTATACAATTTACTACTATTAAAGATAAAAATACTCCTAAAGATTCGTATACTGGTAATGCATATGCATTTAACATCATTTCACAAAACTTTACTGTAGTAGCTATTACTACTATGTAAACTGGTATTCTTATTTGATCTGGAACTATTTTTCTCATTGTTGATATTATTGTATTTGTAATAACAAGAACTGTAGCGAATGCAAAGCTCATTCCTACTGCATTTGTTAAAGAATTTGTTGTAGCAAGTATAGGACAAGCTCCTAAAAACATTACAAATACAGGATTTTCTTTAATTATTCCTGATTTTATTAATTCTATTTTTTTCATTTACTACCTCTACTTTCTATAGTTACTTTCAAAATCTTCTTTTGCTGCTTCTATTCCACTAACAAGACCCTTTGATGTTACTGTAGCTCCTGTTATTCCATCAATTTCATCATTTACACTCTTTACTTTAAACTGCCCTTTATATTTTTCTTCATCCATTTTAGTCCCAAATCCAGGAGTTTCGTTATGTTCTAAAGAATCAAAACCTAAATATTTCCCTTCTTGATCTACAGCTATTAAGAATCGTATTTTACCACCGTAACCTTTTGTTTGTAAACTATAAATATATCCTTTAACTTCTCCATTTTCTTCTGCTTTAAATATTTTTTCTATAATTTTTTCATTAAAAACTCTATTTTCTTCTAAAAATTTTGTATTTTCGTTGAACATTAACTGTAATTTTCTGTTTTGTTTAGCAATATTAACATTTTTTATAGTTTCAGCAGTAAGTGAATTTGTTAAAGATAAAATCAAAGCTGAAATTATACTTATTGTAGCTAAAAAAATACTTAAATAAATTGATTTTTTCATTTTCTACGCTCCCTTCCATACTAAAGTTACTAATAGTGAAGATACTAAAATAAACATTATAATAAATAATAATTTTTTATTCTCATTTTTATTTGTAGGAACTATAGTATATTTATCTATCATAGGAGTCAACATATTCATAATTAATATAGAATATAATACACCTTCTGGCATATTTGAGCTAAATCTTAAAAGCATTGTAAAAAATGCTGCTCCTATTGAAAATATTATTTTACCAAATGGATTTGATGGAGATGTTACAGGATCTGTAACCATAAATACCCCTCCGAATATAAGACCTCCTATCCCTATATTTACTAAAGCAAATATTAAAGGATTTAGTCCATGAAATAATCCCGCGATAAAAGATATTATAAATGAAGAACCAATATAAAAAACTGGCATTCTCCAATCTAAAACTTTTTTCCAAGCTAAATATATTCCAAGTATTATTATTAGTATAGCAAAACTTTCTCCTATTGAACCTTTATAAAATCCTAAATATAAGTTTGATAAAGGTACTTCTGAACTTCCCATCCATTGAGTACCTGACAATATTGTAGTAGGAGTTGGGCTACTTAAGCCATCCACTACTTTATTTGGTAGAGTTGTTGTTAGTTTATCTCCATAAGACATCATTACAAAAGCTCTTCCTATTAGTGCTGGATTAAATATATTTTGTCCAAATCCTCCAAAAATTAATTTACCTATTAGTATAGCAAAGATACTTCCAAAAATTACTACATAGTAAGGTGTTCCTATAGGTAATATAAGTGCAAATAATATACCTGTAACATAATAAAAGGAGTTATTTACCGTTTCTATTATATTTTTTTCCTTTAGTAAAAAATAATAAAATATCTCACAAACATAAGTAAATAAAACTGAAACAGCAATCATAAGAATAGATTTTATTCCATAGTCTATTCCTAATGAAAAATAATATCCTACTGAAATAATGCTAACAATTAAAAGAGCCAATGTTAAATGAAACATAACTTTTTTGGTATTTAAACTGTTACGATAAGTAGGTGTTGTTCTTTTGAATATTATTTTCATACTATTTACCCGCCTTTCTAGATTTTAAAACTCTATCTTTTGCTTTTCCTACCCAATCTGTAACTTCAATTTTTGATGGGCATATAAACGTACAAAGACCACATGTTATACATTTATCAGCACACGCTTTTTCAGATTTTTCTAGATCTTTTAACTTTTCAGCATTCATTATTTGTACAGGTTGTATTTTGGCAGGGCAATATTCAACACAAAGACCACACCTTAAACAAGGTAATTCTTTTATTTCTTCTTTGGGTAAAACAGTAATAGAATTACTATAACTACTTATTACAAACTTATCATTAGCTATGGATTTACCCATCATAGGTCCACCTCCCATAACTACTAACTCATCGTATTTTTCATTATATCCTCCTATTTTTTCTATTATATAATCTACAGATGTACCTATTGGCACATATACATTTTCTTGGTTTTTAATTCCTTCTCCAGACACAGTAACTATTCTATGAGTTATCGCTCTTTTTTCTCTTAATGCCTCTGAAAAATATATTGCAGTTGTTGCGTTATTTACAATTATTCCTATTTCTGATGGGAATCTATCATATTCTTTTTTAAATATTTCTCTTATAAGAACCCTTTCCCATCCCATAGGATATGCATCTGGAACCCCAATAATTTCTATGTTCTCGTATTTTTCTGCTTCTTTTTTTAACTTATCTAATAAATTAAAATTAGTTACTTTTAATGCAATAATACCCTTTTTGGAGTCTGCTGCTTTTACTAGTAAATTTGTTCCATCAACTAATTCTTTAGCGTGTTTTTTCATAATTTTATAATCTGATGTTAAATATGGTTCACATTCCACAGCATTTATAAGAACTACATCTATATCCTTTGCATTCTCATATTTAACATATGTTGGAAATCCTGAACCTCCTAATCCTAGTATTCCAATTTCTTTCATAGCACTAACAAGTTCTTCTCTTGTTAATTTATCTACATTTTCATACGAAAAAGAAATCGTTTCTTTGCATTCAAAATCATTTTCTATTACTAAATGATTTTGAACCTTTCCTGACGTATGCATTCTTTTTTCTATTCCTTTAACTATCCCAGAAATTGGTGAATATAAAGGAACATATAAATCTTTCCTTGTAGCTAGTTTAGTTCCCTTTTTTACGTATTCTCCATCTTCTACATGAACTTCAAAATCTAAAGAAGTTCCAATAATTAAAGGAATATAAATTTTTTCAGGCTCTGGTATACTTAATATCTCTTTTTCTTTAGTCAATTCTTTTTTACCAACGAGCTTAATTTTACCAATTCCACTTAATAAGTTCATATTTCGTCTCCCTATTTTAATTTTAAAATAAATTTATTTCCCTATCATATAATGTACCACAAAATTTCAAAAATGAAACACAAAAAAAGCATAAAAAGTAATAAATAATAAATTCACAACAAAATAAACTACATCAAATCCACTAAAATTCAACTTTTCGTACTCTGTTCTCTCTTTATTTAATCTGAAATTTTTTACCTCCATTACCTCTGACATAACATTAATTTTTCTTATTGTTAATCTAAAAAGTGGAATAATTATTAAAAATATCTCTTTTATTTTAGATATAGAAATTTGAGATAAATCATTTCCTCTACTTTTTTGTATTTTTATTATTTGCTTTAACTCTTTATATATTATGTTTATAAATTGAGTGGACGTAGAGAACATTAAACTTATTTCGCTATTTTTACCTTTTTTATTTAATATATAATTAATTCCTTTTATAATATCCGAAGGTTTTGTTGTTGTGGTTAAAATTTCCATTACTATGGTTAATAAAAATATTTGAATTCCCGTATATAAAGATAATATTACAGGTTCATCATATATTTTTATTATTTTCAAATCAACTAGTAAATAACCATTTCTCATAAAAAATATATTAAAAATCAGCATAAAAAAAGTCATATAAATATATATTTTTATTTTAGATAATACACCGTATAAATTTAATTTGGAAATAAAACATAACAAAAAAATATATATACTTAATATTAAATATCCAATTAAAGATTTAGTAAAAATAGCTATTAATACTATTACTAATGTTCCTACTATTTTACTTCTAGGATCTAATTTGTGCATAAAAGTACTTAAAGTGGAGTATGATCCAATAGAAATTCCTTTTAGAATATTTAATTTTTTTTTATAACCCACTGCATCACCACTTTTCTATTAACTTTATAATTTTATATAATTATCAGCATAGTTATTCACTATATTTAAATCATGTGTTACTAAAATTATAGTCATTTTTTCTTTTTTTAATTCTTTTATTAATTCCATTATTTTTTTTATCATTTCATAATCTAAAGAAGTTGTAGGCTCATCTAAAAATAAAATTTCAGGTTCAGTAGAAAGAGCCATAGCTATTCCAACTAATCTTTTTTCTCCATCAGATAGTAAAAATGGAGATTTACTCATATATTTTTCACTTAATCCTACTTTTTCTAAGACTTTTTTTATTTTATTACTCACTTGAAATGAATTTTTAATAAAATTATATTTTTTACTAATATTGTATTCTATTTCTTTATATACGGAAGATTCAAAAAACTGACTCTCCATATTTTGAAAAACTATTGCCATCTTTTCCCTTATTTTAATTATTTCTTTTTCTAGTGTTATATTTTTATTTATTATAATTTTTTTGTTTCCAAAATAAAAAATCATGTCCCCATCAAAGTATTCATCAAAATCTAATAATCCATATATAAGCTCTATTAATGTTGTTTTTCCACTCCCTGTTTTTCCTATTATTGCTGTTATTTCTCCTTTAGGAATACAGACTGAAAGATTATTTATTATTTTTTTTCCATTTTCTTTATAAGTATAACTTACATTATCTAATTTTATTTTTATATTATCTCCATTTTTATTACTTTTATTCATAAGATCAATTAATTTATTATTTTCAATATTTTTATATTCTTTATTATTAACATATTCATGTAATATATCATCAAACTTTCCAATTTTAATATTGTTATTTTCTGATAATAATAAAATATTGTCACTTCTTTTTATTTCTTCTAAATCATGGCTTACGGATATTATCGTTTTTCCTTCCATTAAAAACATATCAAAAAATTTATTCAATATTTTCTTGAAATCATAATCTATATTTTCCATTGCCTCATCTAATATCAAAATTTTAGGTTCTGTTACAATTGCAGAAACTAATGCTATCTTCTGTTTTTCTCCTCCTGAAAGTGTAGATATTTTTCGTGATAACAAATTTTCTATTTTAAAATATTTTGAAAACTTTTCTACATTTTCTCTCATTTTTTTTGTAGAAATATTATTGTTTTCCATACCAAATATGAGATTATCAATGGCCGTTTCTTCTGTTAATTGATCTTCCACACTATGAAAAACTATTCCTATTTTTTTTCTTATTTTATATAAAATTTCATCAGAATATTCTAATTTTTCTCCATCTATTTCTATTATCCCTTTATTTATTTTTAAGAGGCCTACCATAAGTTTTATAACTGTTGATTTTCCTACACCATTTTTTCCGACAATAGTAGTATATTCATTTTTTTTTATTTCAAAAGAAACATTATTTAATATAATATTTCCTTCTTTATTCACAAAACTAACATTTTTAAATTTAATCATTTTAAGATTTCCTTTTATTATTACACTTATTTTTTTCCATATAAACTCGTTATCTCCATTATCAAAGATTCAACTCCTGATTCCATTCCAATTTTTCCAATTTTAATATCCTTTTCAACTTCCCAACATCTGTACACCAATTTTTTAAGACTGTTATTAGAATAATTTTTTGATTTTTCAAATTTCTTAAATATTATACTAGGATAAGGAGTTCTATTATTACTTTTAAAAATTTCCTTTATTTCTTCAAATTGTTCATTAAATTTATAACTTGTACTAAATTTAAATCCTTTTTCCATTAAACTATTTAGTTTATACATAACCTCAAGTTCTCCATATAAAAAATATAAAATCCTCATATAATCTTTTGTTTTTTCTAAATAATCTAACACTTCTTTTCCATTATTATCTAAAATTTTCCCTGTCATTTCATATATTTCAAATTCTTTTTCTACAGATATTATTTTTTTTATTTTTTCTAAATTAAAAGTATCGTCATTCAGATATATCTTTATTTTTTCTACTTCATTTTTAATTTTAAAAGGATTTTTTCCTACCATCTCTAAAATTAAATTAGCTTCTTTAGAAGTAACTTTTAATTCTTCTTCAATATATTTTCTAATGCTTGTATCTTCTTTTTTCAAATATAAAAAAGACTCTATTGCTCCTACTTTTTTTAATTCATCTATTTTTTTGGTCAATTTAACACCTAATTTACCATCTTCTTTAAAATAATCTATTACTATTTCTTTATTATCAATAGATAATCCACATATATAATCAATTAGTCGCTCAATATCTTTTATTTTTTCTGCTCTTTTCAATACTATTAATTCACGAGAACCAAATATGGAATTAAAACTTACTTTTTCTAGAAATTTTTCTTCTTCTTTTATATCAGAATCATAAAAATATTCCTGTATATTGGGATTTTCTTTTCTTATTTTTTCTATTATATAAAAATATTTAAATTCTCTATTACTTGTACCTCCAATAAAGTAAATCATATCATTCCTTCTTTCTTTTAGCAAATACTTTTAACTTACATATTTACATATAAAGTATACCTTTTTTCGAAAATAATTTCAATTTGATTTTTTAATCTTTTTATGTTAGACTTTTTAAGATAGTGAAGTTAACAAATTTTAAATTTTATGGAGGTAATTATGAATTTAGATATTAAAGAACAAAAAACAATAGCTGAATTAAGATCTAATACTTTAGATTTTTTGGTTAATATTAGTTTTTTATATGAATATTCGCATATCTAATCATCTTTTCTATATTAATTATTTTTTAAATTATTGCTATTATAAATTCTTTTTTAAGAAAATAATTTGAGATACCTTATTTGAATAAAATTATTAATTTATTATTTATTGAAGAATGAAAAAATAATAAATATTATTTAATGTATAAATAAAAAATACTTTTATTAAACCTAAAAGTATTTTTTATTTTTTTATAATTTTTCTATTTTAAATAAGCAATAGCTTCTATTTCAACCAGTGCTCCCAAAGGTAGTTTTCCTACTTCAAAGGCTGATCTTGCTGGATATGGTGCTGAAAAATATCCTGCATAAATTTCATTTACTGTTTTGAAATCTTCTATACTATCTAAAAGAATCATTGTTTTTACAACATTTGATGTTGTGAGTCCGTTATTTTCTAAAATAGCTGTTAAATTTTCTAAAACTTGTTTTGTTTGTCCTTCAACTGTTGTTTCTTCTATTTTCTGTGTCTCAGGATTTATAGCTATTTGCCCTGAAATATATAAGAAATCTCCTACTTGTCTAAAAGCTGAATAAGGTCCTACTGCGTTTGGTATTTTTTTCATATACTTTATCCTCCTACAAAAAATTATCTTACCTATATTTTAACACATATTTTTATTTTAGCAATATTTATTTTATTCATTTAAAAAACAAATAATTGTTATATATAATAAATACCATTTAATTTATTGACTTTTATCCTTTATGAGTTATAATATTATTGACATAAGAGAGGACGTGGTATTATGAAAATTATCATTAGCGGAAAACAACTTAAAATTACAGATGCAATCAAAACTTACGCTGAGGAGAAAATAGAAAAAATTTCCAAGTATACTGATGCTATTACGGAAGTGGATGTTGTCTTATCAGTAGTAAATACTAAATCAGAAGGTGAAGTACACAAAGCCGATGGATTAGTTTATGCTAGTGGAACAAAGATTAAAATTGAAGCTGAAAGTAGTGATCTTTATGCAGCAATTGATGATTTATCAGATAGATTAGAAAGGCAAGTGAGAAAATATAAAGAAAAACAAAAAGATCATAATAAAAAAGGAAATCGTTAATTAAATTAAATAATATAGTCATATATAATTAAGTTATTAAATATAAAAAAGTGCATTTAATGAACAAAACATTCTGCACTTTTCTTTATTTAATAAATTTTTTTTATTGCATTATCAAACTTTTCTTTAGATATGTTAAAAGAATTTAGAGCATTTAGTAATTGCTTAGAATTATAATATCCTATTTTTAAAATATCCCCTAAGATTATTCTTCTTTCTTTAGAATTTTTATTAAAACATAAATTATTATCTATTAAATCTTTTATTGTGAAAACATAATTTGAATTTTCATTTTTAAAAATTTTATTATTACTTAATTCTACTGTATTTTTTAAAGCTTCTAATATTATATTATCTTTTGCATTTTCAACACCAATATTATTACCTTTCAAAGCATCTTTTCTACTTATAAAAGCGTGTTTTATATTAGGAATTTTTTCTTTAATCTTATCTCTTATTTTTTTCCCTGCAAAATCAGGATCTGTTAATAAAACTAATTCATTTTCTTTAGATAATTCAACTAATTTTTCTATCGTTTTTTTATTCATTCCAGAAAAACCATTTAAAGATATTATATGGCTATCTATAACTCTTTTTACAGCTGTTACATCGTCTCTTCCTTCTACAATAATTATTTCTTTTATCTTTATTTTTTTATTTTCCATATGATAACATTACCTATTCTATGTTATAATCTTCTAAAATTTTTAATAACAGATCCCAAGTTTCTCCAACAGATTTTATTTCCATTCTTTCTTCAGGTGTATGTGCACCATATATATTAGGACCTATAGAAACTACATCCAGATTTTCTATATTATCAGCAAAAATACCACATTCAAGTCCAGCATGAATAGCTTTTATTTTTGCTTTTTTACCAGTTATTTTTTCAAAAGATTCCACTATTAAATCTCTTATTTTTGAATCTTCTCTGTACTCCCAAGAAGGGTATGAAGAATCTATTTTCATATTTGCTTCGTGATTTCTTGTTAAATCAGTTATTTCATTTAATAAATTTTTTAATGATGAATTAACAGAACTTCTAGGAAGACCTTGTATTTTTATTTGAAAAGTTCCTGATTCTCTTATAGTTTTTATAACACCTAAATTTATAGAAGTTTCAACTAAACCTTCTATATTTTCACTCATTTTTAAAACTCCATTAGGAAATTTATGTAAAAACGTTAATAAATTTAAAGTATCGTTATAATCTATTACCTCTTTATTTTCTTCCAAATCTTTTTCTGTTAATTCCTTAACTGCAAGTACAGGATTTTTATCGGAAACCTTAAAGTCTTTTAATATATTTGTAAAGGCTAATTCTGCTAATTTTTTAAATTCTTGAAAATTATCTCCATTTAAATCTACCGCTACATAAGATATAGCTTCTCTTGGTATAGCATTTACTTTTTCTCCACCATCAATATAACTTAAAGACATATTATATTTCTTACTTAGATGGTACAATGTTTCTGACAATATTTTATTTGAATTACCTAAATTCAAATGAATCTCAGCACCTGAATGTCCTCCTGAAAGTCCTTTAACTTCAATAGAAACTAAAGAATTTTTTTGTGTTTCTAATTTTTTAGACTCAAATATAAATTGAATAGAAGTCCTTGCACCACCAGCACTACTTACATAAACTTGACCGTATTCTTCTGTGTCTAGGTTTATTAATGTTTTTCCTTTAAATATTTCATAATCAAGGTTATTTACCCCTGACATTCCGTCTTCTTCATCTGACGTTATAATTACTTCTAAAGCAGGATGTTTTATGTTATCGCTATCAAGTATAGCAAGAGCATATGCAACTGCTATTCCATTATCTGCACCTAATGTAGTTCCATCTGCTTTTAAAAAACCATCTTCTACAAATAATTTTATTCCTTCTTTTTCAAAATTAAACTTTGTTTCTTTATTTTTTTCCCATACCATGTCCATATGACCTTGTATTATTAGTGGTGAATATTTCTCATAACCAAATGTTGCTTTCTTTTTTATTAGTATATTCAAAGCATTATCTTGAATTACTTCTAATTTTCTCTTTTTAGCAAATTCAAATAACCAGTCACTTATCATTTTTTCTTTTTTAGAACCTCTCGGTATTTTTGATATTTCATTAAAATAATGAAATACTTTTTCTGGATACAAATTTTCAATATTCATTTTTTCACCCTCTCATTTATACTTTTTTATTTTTATTATTTAATAATTTTTTTATACTATAGAATCCATCAGTTCTTCTAGCTCTAACATTTCTTTTTGTGTTAGATCACTCCCTGATTTTAATTTTATAAGTATTTTATTATTTTCTCCCACAGAACTTTTTTCTAATAATTTTATTATAAGTTTTTTATAAAATTCCACTTTTATTTCTCCTTTTATTTATTATTTTAAATCTTATTTTCATTTTAAGTTAAAGTTAGTTGCACAACATTACTTTTTGATATTGAACTTAAATGTATACCGATTAATCTGACATCGTCCTTTTTCTTAAGATTTCTAAAAGTTTTTTTTGCAACTTCAAATATTTCTTCCCAGTCTCTAGTGGATATTTTCAACGTTTTTGATTTTGTATATGTTTCAAAATTAGAATATCTTATTTTCAATGTAACTGTTTTAGCATATTCCTTTGTTTTTTCAAGTCTTTTACTTAATTTTTTTGACTGCATTCTTAGTTCATTTTCTAATTCTTTTGAATCATTTATATCTTGATTAAAAGTAACTTCATGCCCATAAGAATGTCTTTTTCTATTATTTTCAATCTCTGAAAAATGAAGTCCCCTTATAACATTATATAAATAAAGTCCTCTTTTATTTCCAAATTTTTTAATAAGATCACTTTTTTCTATTTTATATAATTCTGAAACTTTTTTTATATTGAAAAGTGATAGTAACTCTCTTGTTTTCTTTCCTATCCCTGGAATAATAGAAAGATCTTTATCATAAATATATTCTAAAAAATGTTCTTTATCTTTAAATATAAAATATCCATTTGGTTTATTCAAATCACTTGCTATTTTAGCACTTACTTTGCTAAAGCCTATCCCTACAGAGCAAGTAAGTTTTACATTTTTATAAATATATTCTTTAAACTTTGTTATAAATCTTTTCAAATTGTCATTTTTTATGAACTCTGTTATTTCTATGTACCCTTCATCTATTGAAGTGAATTCACATTTTTTAGTTATTTTAAGTATAAGTTCTTGAATTTCTTTTCCTACTATTCCATAATAATTTTTCCTAATTATTACAAATTTCAACTGTGGGCATAATCTTTTTCCTTCTATAGCTGACATTGCAGACTTTACCCCGTATTTTCTTGCTTCATAACTTGCTGTTGTTATAATTCCATGACCAACAGCAATAGGAATACCTCTTAATTTTGGATTATCTCTCTGCTCAACTGATGCAAAAAAAGCATCCATATCGTAGTGTAAATAAACCATATCCATCAAAACGGAACTCCTTTCTTTCATTTTTGAATTATAATAATCTAAACTCTCCTTTTTCAATTTTATACTTATTATTGGTAAGATTAGCTAATTCTAGACTATGAGTAACTATAATTATAGATTGATTTTTTTCTTCATTGATTTTTTTAAAAAGATTATTTATTAAAAAGCTTGTTTCCGTATCTAAATTTCCTGTAGGCTCATCAGCTAATATTATATCAGGATTATTTATCATAGACCTTGCAATAGCTACCCTTTGTTTTTCTCCACCTGAAAGTTCAAGAGGTTTATGAGCAGCTCTATGTTCGAGTCCAACTAAAACAAGAAGTTCTTCTGCTCTTTTTCTAATATCTTTTTTATCTTCATTTTTATTTATAAGAGCTGGTATCATTAGATTTTCGAGAGCTGAAAATTCATTCAATAAATAATGAAATTGAAATACAAAACCTATTTTTTCATTTCTTATTTTATTTTTTATTTTTTCATTTTTTTGACTTATTTCTTCTCCATCTATTTTTATAATACCATTTGTAGGTTGATCAAGAAGTCCTAAAATATTTAGTAATGTAGTTTTTCCACTTCCTGATTTACCTTGAATAGAGGCGAATTCTCCTTTTTTAAAAGACAAGTTTACGTCTTTTAAAATATGAATTTCTTCTGCTTTTGTTTTATAAATTTTATTTATATTTTCCAATTTTATTATGTCATTATTCATATTTTAATGCCTCCACTGGTTTCATTTTTGCAGCTCTAGATGCAGGATAAATAGTAGATATAAATACAACTATAAAAGCCACAATATAAATTAATAGTAACTCTTTACTTGAAATATATAAAGGTAATTCATCTAAATAATAATAAGAATTACTCATATATATTTTAAATATCTTTTTAAAAGAATATAAAATCAAAGGTGATAATAAACTTGCTATTATCATTCCTGAAATACCTATTATAAGCCCTTCAATAGTAAATATATTTCTAATATGTCCGTTAGTATACCCTATTGATTTTAGTATACCTATATCCTTTATTTTTTCTCTTACTATCATATTTAATATAACAGAAACTGTAAAACATGCTATTATAAGCAGTAAACTCAATATTGCAATTAGTACAAATTTTTCAAACTGAACTGCACTTAATAGTCTTTGGTTAAGTTGTTTCCAACTTACAGCATCATATTCATAAGAAGAGAGTTCTTCTTTCACTTTTAATAGAGTATTTTCTATTTTTTGAGGATTATTTACTTTTATTCCTATTTCTGTAGCAACCTCTCCTCTTTCAGAAAGAATTTGCATTGTCTTTAATGGAATTATTATTAAATTGGCGTCATATTCTAAAAATCCCGTTTTAAATATACCTCTTACTATTAATTTTAATTCTTTATTTTCAGCAGATACTAAACTTATTTCATCCCCAACATTAATGCCCATTATTTTTGCAAATCCTTCGCCAACTAAAATAGAATTAAGATCTTTAATATCATTATTTCCATGTATCATTTTTAAATTCAAATCATTTTTTACATTTTCGCTACTAATTCCATTTGCTAAAACTCCTTTAGCAAAATCATCTGATTTTACTATAGCTTGAGTATTTATTTGTGGAATTACACTTTTTATATCCTTTATATTTTTTAATTTTTCTTCAATTTCAGTATAATTTTCTATTTGAGTATCCACACCATTTTTTATTAAAATATGAGGACTCAATGTCAATAATGAATTTATCATATTTTTTTCAAGTCCGTTTGATACTGTAAGAGATACTATAAATACTGTCATAGCTATAGCTACTCCTAATATAGAAAAAATACTTTGAAATTTTCTTTCTACTATGTGTCTAAATGCTATAAAAAACTCTATCATTTTAATTCCTCTCTATTAATTTATTTTATTATATTATTTAACATCGTCAGACATTTCAGAAGTTATGCTATAATTATTCATTAAGGCTAATTTTTGACTTTCAACTTCATTCACATCTAGTACTATTTGGTCTTCATTATCTGTTTCAAATATTATAAATTCTTTTTTAGTATTTTTAACCTTCTGAACAAAATCTTTGAAATCTTTATATGGTTCTCCATTAACTTTTACAATTATTTTATTAGTTATGTCTGAATATCCTAAATTTACATCAAAAGGTAAAACTCTAACAAGGACTACTAATTCTTTATAATTTTTATATATTCCTTCTTTCTCATAAATAGAATTTAAAATACCTCCTACAGATAGTATATATTTATTTGTTAATGGTTCAAATAGTAATCCCCCAAAAATCAAATATGAAGGAGGTGTTTCAAAGTTAACATTTGTTACTACGCTATAATTTATTTTTTTATTTTCTAATCTTATTGTTCCTAATTTTCTTTGTTTGTCTCTTACTATTTCATAACTCAAATTATCTCCATATTTTTTTTGTTGATTAATATAAGTAAAATCTGTTTTTTCTCCTTTTCTAAACTCTATTGTTCCATCATACTCTATATCTTTATTATCTAACTTTAATAAAACATCATTTTTTTGAAGAATTTTTTCAAAAGGAGAATTTTTAAAAATACTTTTTATTAATATTCCTTTGGAATTATTCTCAAGTCCTAGCATTCTTCTATGAGAGTTACTTTCAAGCTCACTCCACTCAAATCCCAAACTAGGTGGACCATCATAATTATTATCCTTTACATCATCTAAAAAATGACTAAGTATATTTACAGGAATAAAATATCCTATATTATCTGCCATTGTTAATCCTGCAAAGGCAACACCTACAACTTTATCTTTATTTATTACAGGACCTCCACTATTACCGCTATTTATAGCAGCATCTGTTTGACCTATTAAAAATCTTTTTTCTGTTAATGTGTAAGATCTATGTTCCATCCTAGAAACAATACCTTGGGTGGTGCTTAATTTATCTCCACCTAAAGGATATCCATAAACTGTAACTTTATCTTGAATTTCAGGAAGTGTGCCTAGCTTCAAAGCTGTTGTTCCATTAAAGAAAGATTTATCTTCTAATTCTATTAGAGCTAAATCGTATTCTTCAGATATAAATTTCACTAATGCTTTGTATTTCTTGGAATCTCCTTCTTTCCTTATTTGTAAAAATCTTGAATTTATTACCGCATGTGCATTTGTTATTATTTTATTTCCATCTATTATAAATCCTGTAGCTGTAGAATTAAATACTTCTCCGTATTGCCACGGGGAATTATAATTAAATATTTGATGTGATGAATATACTTTTACCAAAGCTTTGGTAATATTATTATTAGATAAACCTACCATACTGATGAACAACGATAAAACTATTATTATTTTTCTCATATTTTTATGAAAAATATATATAAAATATATATTATTTCATCCATTTCCTCTCTTAATTTTTTATTATATTTATGAAAACTATTAAACAAACTCTAAAAAAATACCCAAAAGGGTATTTTTAATCTACTATTTTATAAGTAACTTCTCCTTCTTTTTTCAAATTTAGTCTATCTCTAGCTACTCTTTCAATTTTTTCTTCTTCACTAAAATTCTTTATATTACTTTCTAATTTTTTCTTTTTTTCACTATACTCTGATACTTCTTTTTCTGTATTTTCAATTTCTATATTTACCTTCTTTTTCATAACGTAAAGACCTCCAGCTTGGTAAAATATAGCCACAATCATCATAAAAAAAATAATTTTAAATATAAACTGTATATTCTTAAATCTCATTCTTAACTCCTATTTCTACTACTTTAACTGTTATGTTAAATATTTTTTTCTTTTTGAATTTTCTCTATTTCTTTTATAAAACTTTCTAAACTATCAAATTTTTTATAAACAGAAGAAAATCTAACATAAGCTATTTCGTCTAAATCTAATAAATAAGAGTTTATCATATCTCCCAGATCATTAGATTTTATTTCACCAGAAAATTCTGTGAGAATTTTTCTTTCTATTTTATCAATAACTTCCTCAATTTTCTCACGTTCTACATTTCTTTTTTCCAGTGCCCTGCTTATTCCTCTATAAACTTTATCCCTTGAATAAGGCTCTTTTGTATCACTTTTTTTTATAACATAAAGAGATAAATCAACTACTTTTTCATGAGTTGTAAACCTTTTTTCACATTTTTCACATTCTCTACGTCTTTTTATTGAATTTCCATCTGAAAAAACCCTACTATCTACAACTTTGGTATTTTCATTTCCACAAAACGGACATCTCATAATTTACCCCTTAAAAATTTCTATTTTTCCTCAGTTAATATTATTTCTACTATTTCATTTGGTGTTTTAGATTTTATTAATTTTTCTCTGAATTTATCTTCTCTTATTAACCTTGAAATTCTTGCTAATGTTTTTAAATATTCTTGGGTTTTATCCATTGGGCATAAAAACATAAAAAATATATTAACATTTTCTTCATCAATACCGCCATATTCAATACCCTCTCTAGAAATTCCTACTGTCATTATCAATTCATCTACTGCATCTGTTTTAGCATGTGGTAAAGCTACATTTTTGCCTATTCCTGTAGATCCCATTTCTTCTCTTGCAAAAAGATCTTTTAACGCACCTTCTTCATCTTTAACTAAACCTAATTTTTTTATATTTTCATAGAGCTCTTTAATAACACTATTTTTATTCTTTGATTTTAAATCTAATTCAATTGCTTCCACTTTAATATAATCTGCTATGTTTGTATTAGGCATTGTACAAGTCCTCCATTATAAATTTTTTTATTTCTAATTTAACTCCTAAATGTTCATTTATATAATTTTCAAAAACCAATATTATTTTTTTTAAAATATTAACGTAATTATCAAATTCTTTTTGAATTTTAAAAAAATTTTTTTGTTTTTTAAATACATTAGATATCTCATTATGTTTAAACATTAAATTTATACCCATTATATCTTTTAATTCTTCCGTATCATATATCCCGTGTTCTAACATTAATTTTCTTAAATACAAAACCACAATATAATACTTATATCCTAATTCTAATTTTTCAATTTTTTCTATAAATTCAAATATTTCTATTAATTTATAAAAAAAATCATTTTTTTCATAATTTACATCGTATATTTTATTAACACTATCTAAAATATATAGTGAAATTTCTAATTTTTCAATATCTTTTGTTATATTTTCAAAATTTTTTATTAAATCTGATTCAATTACTGAATAAAACTCATTTTTTTTTCTTAATGTAAATTCAGTTAAACACAGAGGATTATATGAACCTATACTTCTTTTTTTTGATTTTTTTATTCCATATACCATAGCAGATATTTTACCAATTTCTTCGCTAAACAAAGTAAATCTTATATCAGATTCACCCACATCATTTTTTTTTAATACTAATCCCTTTATTTTAAGCATTTCCATTTTCAAATCTCGTATTATCTAAAATTTGAAAAATAATAAATTATTTGTGAGTTTCCATCTGTTACAGCTAATTTTGTTGGGTAAGTATATTCTCCTGATTTTTTATAATCACTAAAATTTACAGTATATCCACTACTTTTAATCATTGTTAACCAATTATTTGAAAATATAAATTGATCTCCGTTTTTAGTCTGCGTTTTATTTGAAGTTATTCCTTTTAATTTGTTGAATACACTAAGAATATTGACTTCATCTTTAGCAAGTTTTTGTGTAACCGTCTGTTTTAAAGAAGGATAATATATAGTTTTGACATTCCCTTTTATTGTATAAACTTCACCTTTATTTACATTAGGAGAAGTGATTGTTAATTTTAAAGTTCCGTTACTATAATTCATGATATATTTTTTTGTTTTGGTTGTTTTATTTAATTTTAAACTTTCAACTACATCTACTGTAAAACTTCCTTTTTCCCAAAAATTTTTAGAAAAAGAAAGCATTGAACTGGCTAAAAATAGAAACAATACTATTAATCTCGTAACTCCTATATTCTTTATTTTTATCATATATTTCACCTCTTGTAATATTTAAGTATTTTTTATTAACTAATAGTATCTTAATTTTCTTTAGTTTGTCTGTGATGTCCCTTTATTTTTTTGGAATTCCTCTTGTATTTCATCATTAAGCTTTTCTTGTATTTCTCTATTTCTATTATTATTTATATCCCATTTATAAACTAGCACATTTTGTATATCGTAAGCATTATATGAAGGCTTAAACCTTAATTCCTTTAGTTGTTTAAAAGCATTGAGTTCTTTTATAATAAACGTTCCTATTCTAAGACCTCTTGGAAATACATCACTAGTTCCTGAAGTATCTATATCAAAAACAGCATTATCCGATACATTTTCATTATAATTAAATATAGAAAAAGTACCGTTTCCATTTCCTCTTAAAATTTGCATATGTTCTTTATTTAATACAACGCTTATCCTTGATTTTTTACTAGTTAGTAAAATAACTTCTGCATAAGTATCGCCTAATTTGGATATTTTACCTATTAAATAACCATCGTACATAACTGGAAAATTAAGTTCTAATCCATCATTTGTCCCTTTATTTATGAAAATTCTTTCTGATGAATTTAAATTTTCCACTGATATGACATCAGCTGCAATATATTCTGAATTATTTTTACTTTTCATATCAAGCATTGATCTAAGTTTTTCATTTTCTTTTTTCAAATTTTCTAATTCCATGTTTTGAACTCTAATCTTTTGAAGTTCAAAATCTCTTTTTTTATTTTTTTCAGTGTATTCTTCTAAATAAGTTATATTTTGAATTTTTGTTTTTAATTTTAAAGTTTGCTCATATATCAAGCTTTTTACATTTACTAGTTTGAAATTAATTTCATTTGCTACTCCGTCAAAAAAACTATAAGAAGATACTATTCTACCTCTAAATATAAAAAGTACAAGTACAATTAAAATTAATATAATAATATTTCTAGCTTGTTTTCTTCTATTAGGAGTTCTATTATTCTTCATTATTTTATGAACCCTCCAAATTTTTAATTACTTCTTAAAATTATACTATATTTTTTAATCTTTGTAAATGACTTGTTATAATATTTAAGTATTTCTATTCTTCTACATATTCTTTTATTATGTTTTCTGCTTTTTGAACTATTTCATCATAAGTTCCATCAGGTTTAAATTTTTCAAGAACAGCTACTTCTATTTTCTTAGATTTTGGAAATTTCATATATCTAGAATAAGCTTCGAAAGCCCCTTTTATTCCTAAACACTGAACTTCAACATCTAATTCTTTTGCTATTATTGCAAACACTTTTTTAAATTTATTAACTTTTCCATTTTTTGTCCTAGCTCCTTCAGGAAATATTAAAACATTTCTTCCTGCTTTAACATGTGCTGCTATTTCTTCTACACTTTTTTTTATATTTTTATTTATATCTACCACTATAACATTTCCATTTACTACAAGGGATTTTAATATTCCTTTTTTAAAATACCAATCTATAGCTAAAAACATTGTATTATATAATATACTTCTAGGTAGCAAACTACTAAGTACTAGTGCATCTATAAAACTTTGATGATTTGAAACAAATATTTGTGGACCTTCTTCTATTTTATTTCTATCTATTCTTTTTAATCTAAAATATAACTTTATGACTAAATCAAACATAGGTCTTAAAACTTTTATTATCCACATATTTCTTTTAGGAACATTAGGCGCTTCATCTATTATCTTTTTCCAATCAACTTCAAAATCTTCCATTTTTGTTGCCTTTTCTTCAACAAATTCTGAAAGCAATTTTAGATTTGGTATTTTTAAAAATTGTTCTTCGTCTATTTTAATACCAAAGCTATTTTCAATATATGCTAAAAACTCAACTACATCTAATGAGTCCATCCCTATTTCTAATTCCAGATTTTCTTCAGGATTAGGTTCTATCCCCTTCATTTTTTTCACATATTCTTTTAACATTTTATATATTTCATTTGTTGGTTCTTCTATTTTTTTCTTTTCAATATTGTTTTTATTATAAATATTAGGTAACATAAATCTTCTAATTTTACCCATTCTTGTTTTAGGAAGTTCCTCTTCAAATATTTTATAATCTAGTATTTTTTCATAGTTATGCACATTTAAATTATAATCTTCTATTACATTTTTTATGTATTCTTTTGTATTAGTAATTCCTCTTTTTCTAAATTCTAATAATTCTGGAACTATAATAGCAACTAATTTATCATTATGACCAAATACTCCTATCTCTTTTATTAAATAATTACTTTTAGATATTACATTATTTTCTAAAGATTCAGGATCTATATTTTTCCCATTAGATAAAACTATCATTGAATTTTTTCTTCCTCGTATTGATATATACCCTTCATTATCTATATTTGCCAAATCTCCTGTTTTAAACCATCCATCTTCAGTCATCACTTCTGATGTTTTTTCAGGTTTATTATAATACCCTTTCATAACTATAGGACCTTTAACCCACAATTCTTCATCTATAACTTTTACATCTACATTAAAAAGTTTTTTACCTATTGTACCTATTTTTCTCTCTTTTATAGAATTAACTCCTATTACTGGAGATGTTTCTGTTAATCCGTATCCTTCAAGACAATAAATACCTATTACTTCATAGAATTCTCCTATTTCAGTATCTAACTTAGCTCCTCCAGATACTATAAATCTCAAATTTCCACCAAATTTTTCATGAACTTTACTAAATACTTTTCTTCTAAATGGAAATAATTTTATCTTCGTCATTATTTTATAGATAGTTCTTGTTATAAATTTTGCATCTATTTGCTGTTTTATTCCATCATAGAAAAGTTTAAATACTCTAGGAACACCAATTAAAGCAGTTACTCTATTTTTTGCAAGAGCTTCCAGTATTTCTTTACTTGCAATTTTTTCTACAAATACAACCGATACTTGTTTTCTCATCATTAATAGCACTGTAGCTGTCAGTGGTAAAATATGATGAAACGGTAAAAGTGCAAGTATTTGATCTCTATGATCAAATATTCCTTTCTCATATATCCCTTCTATTTCAGAATCAAGATTATTGTAAGTAAGCATTACACCTTTAGGTACTCCTGTTGTTCCAGAAGTATACAACATTACAGCTGTTTCTTCTTTTTCAGGATTATATAATTCAAATTCACTTTTTTTTATTTTTCCTAACTTTTCTTCTTCTATTTTAAAATTATCTACATTAATAACTTTTATTTTGTCCTTTAAAGAATAGTTTGTTAATGCTTCCAAAATATTTTTTTCTGTTTCATTAGAACAAGCAACTAGTTCTGGGTGAGAGTCTTCTAAAACATATAAAATTTCCTTTGGAGTACTTAACGCATCTATTGTTATAACAGGAGATTTTTTATCCCATATTGCAAAAAAACTATATATCCATTCAGGTCTATTCTCCATAACGATTAAAGCAAATTTATTATTTTTTAAAAAAATAACATATTCTGAAAAATATTTTATATTATTTATCAAATCTTTATAATTAATGTGGTTATTTTCAAAATCTACTAGTGCAAGTCTATCAGTTTTTTCTAGAAACATAGATTCTCCTTTCAAATTTGTCATATTTATATTTTAATATTCATTAATATCTTAGTACACATTATAACATATTTTCATTATTAAAAAAATATCTAAATAATTTATGATATTTAAAAATAAGAGTTTTTCATTTTAAAAATTAATAAAACTCTCTTATTTTTAACAGTTATTTTAAATTATAATAAATTAATTCCATTTTGTTCACATAAATGAACTATATCATCTGGCCATATGGAAGCCTGTACTTCTCCAATATGAGCTTTTTGAAGTAGAAACATACATATTCTTGACTGACCAATTCCACCTCCTATTGTCAAAGGTAATTCTCCACTTAACAATAATTTATGATATTCTAATTTTTTTCTTTCTTCTAGTCCCAATTCTGTTAATTGTTTATTTAACGAATCTTTATCAACTCTTATTCCCATTGAGGACAATTCCAGAGATCTCTCTAAAACTGGATTCCACATTATTAAGTCTCCATTTAAATCCCAATCATCATAATCAGGTGCTCTTTTATCGTGTCTTTTTCCTGAGTTTAAAATTTTCCCTATTTGCATTATAAATATAGCTCCTTTTTCTTTGGAAAATTCATTTTCTCTCTCTTCTGGTGTTAACTTTGGATACATATTTTCTAATTCTTGAGAAGTAATAAAAGTTACCTCTTCAGGCAGAAATGTTTCAATTTTATCATATTTTTGAGATAACATATTTTGTGTATTTTTAAAAACCTTAAATATTTTTCTAACTGTTTCTTTTAAATAATCAAAATTTCTATCCTCAACTCTTATTACTTTTTCCCAATCCCATTGATCAACATAAATTGAATGAGTATTGTCCAAGTCTTCATCTCTTCTTATAGCATTCATATCTGTATAAATTCCTTCTCCTAGAGGAACATCGTATCTTTTTAATGCTAATCTTTTCCATTTTGCTAATGAATGAACAATTTCAATAGTATCACTAGGCATTTCCTTCATTTCAAATGATACTGGTTTTTCTACACCATTCAAATTATCATTTAATCCTGTTATTTTTCTCACAAATAAAGGAGCAGATATTCTTGTTAACCCCAATTCTTTAGCTAACTCTTTTTCAAAAAAATCTTTCGTAACTTTAATACTTATTTCCGTTTCCATAATTCCATATTTTGAGTCGTAGTTTTCAGGTATAATTACACTTGACATATTATTCTCCTTATTAATTATTTTTTATTCCATAAAATAACTTTTTGACTTAGGTAAATAATAGCAAAAAGAATATCTTTTGTCAATTTTATGTATTGTGTTATTTATTATAAGTATTTTTAAGTATTTTTGATATTTTTCATATCATAATTTTTAAAATACTTTGAAAGAAAAAAGTCCTTGACAATATTTATTTAAATATGATAATATAATTGGGTAACGTGTGGGTGGATGTCCGAACGGCTAAGGGACCGGTCTTGAAAACCGGCGAAATCGCAAGATGTCTGGGTTCGAATCCCAGTCCACCCGCCATTACTAATTGAATAATTGTGGAGAAGTGGCAGAGAGGCCGAATGCGCTCCCCTGCTAAGGGAGTATCCGGGCTGAAACCTGGATCGAGGGTTCAAATCCCTCCTTCTCCGCCATTTTTTTATAAAATTTTGTAACATTATTATATACTGTGTATCTATAGCTCAATTGGATAGAGCGTCTGACTACGGATCAGAAGGTTGTGGGTTCGACTCCTGCTAGATACGCCATTTTTTTATTCCACATCCAAAGGAACTTTTTTTATTGGCTTAGGAAATTCACTTTCTAATATTTTTATATCTTCTTCTAGTAAAATGATATTTTTACAATCTACTATTTCTTTCATATGAACTAATTGAGAAGATTTAGGAATAGACACTGTATTTTCTTTTGTCATTATGTAAGAAAGTAAAACTTGAACAGGAGATATATTATATTTTTTACTTACTTTTATAATACTAACTGATGAAAGTAATTTTTCTCTTAATTTTCCAGCCTGTGCTATGGGACAATAAGCCATTGTAATTATATTATTTTTATCAGTATAAGGTTTTAAAGAAAATTCTATTCCTCTCGATCCTAGATGATATAAAACTTGATTAACCATACAACTGTTTTCTGTTGATAATCCCATTATTTCTTCCATATCATCTATATCCATGTTTGATACTCCCCAACGTTTTATTTTACCATCTTTTATAAGTTTTATCATACATTCTTCTGTCTCTTTTAATGGAGTATTTCCCCTCCAATGAAGTAAATATAGATCAAGATAATCTATTTTCATTCTTTTCAATGAATTTTCACATGATTTAAATATATATTCCTTTCCTGCATTGCTAGGCAATACTTTAGAAACAAGAAATAAATCATCTCTATCATATCCCTTTATTGCTTCTCCTATTAATTTTTCACTATTCCCATTACCATACATTTCTGCAGTGTCTATTAATTTTATCCCGTTGTCCAAAGCATACTTTATACTTTCTAATTCTTCTTTTCTTTTTGAAAAGGAGTCTCCCATTTTCCAACTTCCTATTCCTAAATTAGATAATTTTGTACCATCAAGCAATTTTATTTCTTTTGTCATATCTCCACCTTTTTATCATATTTTAACCTTATATTATAAATATCCGATTATACCATATATTAATTTTTTTTACCTAAAGCGTATGCTCTTATTGCATTTTCCCAGTAAATTCAAGAAGTTTGTCAACATTCGACATCGCTTTTTCCAATTTCATAGGCTCATTTATTATATCTAAAACTACATCTATTCCATTTCCATAAATATCATTTAACTGTAAAGCTGAACTTCCAACTACAGCCTCCTAATTCTCTTGATAATTTATTTATATTTATTAAATCATTTAATAATAGTTTTAACAATATTAAATCTCTTCTACTTTCCATAGAAAGTTTTTCAATAGAATTAAGTAAATTATCAAAATTCATTGTTTCACTACTCTCTTCTAATTTTATATTCCCGTCAATATTTAATATCCTACTTTTTATTCTATTCACTGATAATAGAAAATTCAGATTTCCTATTTCATATCTGACTTTTCGTTCATTTATTCTTAAATCTCCTGATATTTCTTTAATTCTCCTATTTGGATTTTTTATAATATAATCATATAATTCTTTAGTCTTTGAATTTATATTCATATTTTTCCTCCAGACTTCCTTACTTCCAT
The DNA here is from genome assembly GCA_018060185.1 of Leptotrichiaceae bacterium. GTDB lineage: Bacteria > Fusobacteriota > Fusobacteriia > Fusobacteriales > Leptotrichiaceae > JAGOWQ01. The sequence goes on from JAGOWQ010000001.1 coordinate 117,231, forward strand.
AATACCCTAGATTTATCAATAAAAAAGATACACTTTTTGTTAATCTCCTTTTACAAAACATTTCAAAATAAAAGACTGTACCTACATTTTCTATATCTGTACCTATCTTTTCCATATATTTCAAAAATCTCCTATACTTATTTACTCCTTTTTCTCATTTAAAAATATCTATGGATAAATGAATAGTATTCAAATAAAAAACTACTCAATTTATATAAAAATTCTAAAAAATACTTGACAAAAATAAATATATATCATATAATTCTTGATTAAAGAAAAACAAAGATAATTTCTTACACTACTGAATAAATAGCTAAATAATTGTTCATTAAAATTAATTTTAATCAAAAGAAAAAGTTTTGAATATGAATCACCTGTGAATATATTAGTAGCATTGATATTATCAGTAATTAGCTTTTATGAAAATGATGTAACAAGTAAAATTAGTAGTATCACCCTAGCACCAATTTTTTTAATGTGAAACCGTCTGGTAAACTAAGACATCGTATGAAAAATTGTAATTTACCAGAAAAAAATTGTTGCGATATACACTAATATAACTTTTCTTAGAAGGGAGGCAGTATGTCAAGAATATTCAAAATATTAGTTATTACAGCTTCGATGATGTCATTATTTAATTGTAGTACAGCACTAAGATGTGAATTAGGATCACAAACGGCTTGTATAGATTATAATAAGGGACTAAAATAAAAGTTGAATTTCCATTCAACTTTTTTTATAAGAAATTTTGAAAATGATAAAAGAGAAGATTTTCAATAATCTAGAAAACTAAAAATTATTATAATGTAAGGAGTAGGGAAGATGAATAAAATAAAATTTTTAATATTAATGGTTATGTCTGTAATAATGCTAAATTCTTGTTTTGCTTTGTGGGCGGCATCACAATCAGGCACAGGTAAATATTGTGGATTGAGAAATTGTTAAATTCTCGTTCGCTTTTTGGGATGCATCACAATCAGGTATAGGTATGTATATTGTGTATTCAGAAGACTAAAT
>JAGOWQ010000012.1 GCA_018060185.1 Leptotrichiaceae bacterium
TATAATAAACATAATACAGGAGAAAAAGTTTTGAAGTTAATTCTTTCAGTTTTTACAGCTGTATTCTGCTTTCCAATTGCATTATTGTTTGGTCCAATAGGATTTTTAATAATTGTAATCATAATTTTTATAGCATACCATGGAATTTATGACTGATATTCAGTTATTTTTTTGATATCTAAAAGATAGTATTTATAGTTATTTTAGAATTATTTTTTCATATTTTTATTTACTAAAAAATATATTAGTATAATTCAAAATATTAAAATCTTTTACAATTTAATTTGATATATTATAATATATCAAATATTTAATTTAAATAGGAGGAATTTTATGGATGTCGAAAAAGAAGAAGTTATAGCAGGAGCAACTGCTGCTGCTGGAACTGCAGATGCTGCAGCAATAACTTCTGGATTAGCTACAGTTGGTGGTGGTGGAATGACTGCTGGTTTAGTTATTACAGCCGCTGCTCCTATTGTTGTAGGTACAGCAGTATTTTTTTTGCTAAGGCTATTAAGAAAGCAATTAGAGGATATTAATATTATACTTTATCTTGCTTTAACGAATAAAAAAAAACCATTAATACATTTCTGTATCAAAGGGCTTTTATATTTATAAATTTCATTATATTCTAAATAATATATCTTTATAACTAAACTAATTCTCCTATTTTTTCAACAATTAACTTTATATTTTCTATAGATTTTTTATTTCAGAATCATTGAATCTGATAAAATAAATTAGATGCTGTCTCTTCATTTATTTTAGTATTCAAAAATAGATAAATATAAATAATATTAAGTTATACAAGTAGAATATAGAGCCTTAAATACATTTACTTTAGATATAATTTAAATAATATATTTCAATTAAGAAAAATTATTTAAATAATTCTAAAAAAATTTATTAATATTGAAAAAAATATAAATGTACATAATAACATAATCTTTACAGAACAATCTTACATAAGATTTTAAACCAATCATATTATTAAAGCTCTATTCTCAGTTGATGATCTAACCATGACAATTTAAATAAAATCTACTACATATTTGCCATGTTTTAAAAAATTGAGTTCATACAGTAGTTTATCTATATTCTGAAATTTATTAAGTTGTTTCTTATCAATCACTCCCTTTTCCTCAAGTATTTTTAATACTTCTTGTCCTATTTATTTTTCATCATTCAATTTTATTACTACTTTTATTTATTCTACAAAAAATAAAGATGTCAGTAAATATCTTTAAATTAACCTTTTAATGTAAATATACATTAAAATTTTATTTTATTCAACTCTAATTTCCTATGTTTTTTTGCATTTTCTACAGAATATCTCGTCTTCTGCTCCTTTTTCAATTTTTCCTAATAGTGACCCATTTTTACTTCATAATAAAACTCAATACGTGTATTGTATTGAGTTTTTATTTTTTATTTTTAATATGTATTCTCTCATATTTTCACTATTCCAATATTCAAGTTTATCAAAATTTTTCCAAAAATTTATAATTTTTTTACTCTTTTTTATATTTTTCTACATTTTATCCGTTATTTTTGAAATTATACATACTTTTTTATACACTTATATTATATCCCAAATGACATCATCATATAAAAATCTTTATTTTTTTCTTTATCTATTTCCCAATCTTTTCCATTTTTCTTAAAATACACATTAATATTTTTTTCTAAATAATTTAAATCTTTAGAATTTAATTTTTCATTGTAAAAGTCGACATAATTTAATGGTTTTTCATTATTTAATTTTGAATTCGAAGATGATGCCTTCTCAACTTCTTGAAAAAATTCTATTAAATAAGATACAAAATTAGGAACTTTCATATCTAAATTTATTACCGCAGTATCCCCTTCAACTTTTGTATTTTTAATTTTATAAGTCATTTTCTTATATCCATTAGAACTTAATTTTATCAATTCCCCACTATTAGCTAATTTCATATCTAAATTTATTTTTTGAGCTTTTGCTACATTTCCTATTTTTAAATCGCTTAATAATTTTTCAAAATCTTTTTGAACTTTCGGTGATCCACAACTAATTAGAAAAATTGAAAATAATATTGATATTAATACTTTTTTCACTTAAAATCACTCCTTCATATATTTGTGATGATATTATAGCTCAAAAAACTAAAAAATAAAAGTTTTTTATGATAGAATAATAAAAAATTTTACTTGATTTTAAATCATATTTGAAATATAAACATAAGGATAAACCCATTTAAGAAAAACTATTAGAAGTTCTTGAAAATATAAAAATTAAAAAAATAGCCTCAAAACGTCCCCACAACTAAAAAATCGGATTTTTTATAATCCGATCTAGTGTGATATATATTTTCAAATTTTGTTTTAAAAGTAAATATTTTAAGCTATATACCTAGTTTTATTCTTTCAATTTTAGCACCAACATCATTCAATTTTTTTTCAAGTTTATCGTACCCTCTATCAACAATTTTTAAATTTCATACTTTACCAACCATTATTTTTATTGACTTCTATTTTTTTAAAAAAAGCAAAATATATATCTTTTTTTTATTTTTGCGACCAAAGTGCGACCAATTTTATGTATTATTAACTTTTTCAAGATATATTTAGTTAGTTATCTTTTTTAATTCTTTTTTATACTTATCTGCCAATTTCTTATTCCCTTTTATTTCATAAAAACTAATTACTTTATTTAATATTTTTTCATTATTTTTATCCAATTCATATGATCTAAATAAATAATATTCATATTCATTTGAATTTCCAGTATTTTTTTTCATCAATGCAATGTAATAATTGTACATAGCTAACTCTTCAGCTTTAATTGTATTTTCTAAAGCTATTTTTAAGTTTTCTTCTGCCAAATCATATTTTTTAGTAATATAATAAGCATAGCCTAAGGCACCTTCTATATTTATAATATCTTTATAATCATTTTTATATTTTTTTATTTTATTTGAATATTCAATAATTTTAAGTGCACGTTCTAATCTCTGTTCTTTACTAGCTTTATAATTATTCTTATATCCTCCTATTAGATTTGAATATTCAATGATTTTATGTGCTCCTTCTGTTTTAAAATCTTTATTTTCCATATAAATATAATAGTTAATTATTTTTATAGCTAAATTAAAATTTCCAACTGATATTTTAGAATCTACAAATTTTGATACTTGAGATTGTTTATTTCTATCCTCCATAAAAAATACATAATCATACTCATAATCTGGTTCATTTGTGGCAATTTCATACATTTTTTCAGCTTTATCTAAATTTCCAATGTGCTCATATACTCTTCCTAGAAAATGGTACGCAAAATAACTTTTTGGGTTTTTTGAAATATAATCACTCAAATATTTTATAAGAACCTCATGCTCTCCATATAACTTTAAAAAGTCATATATTTTTTTAATTTTTTCACTTTCATTTATGTATTTATGAGAATAAATATATTTTATCATCTTATCGTACTCTTTTTGATCATTATAAAAGTTAATTAAATGAACGTTTAACTCATTCGGATCAGAAGCATCTAAATAATATTTTTCAGCTAAATCATATTTTTTTTGTTCTACATATATATTACCTAATAAGAAATTTGCCCATGAAATTTCTTCCTTATTTCCTAATTTCAACAATTTCTTAGATTGTTCTATTGCCTTGTCTATTTGATGTGAACCGTAATAGTAACTTGCGACCTGAACACTTAGCTTAGGATCATTGGGATATTTAGTTAATAACTTTGTAATTAATGGCTCTATTTTATAAACTTCATTTGACATTAAATAAGATTCAGTTAAACCGTAAAATGAATCTGTATATCCATTTTCAACCGCTTTTAGCAAATAATTTTGTCTATCTTTTCTTAGTTCATTTATAGCTGATATTTCAGCTAAATAACTATATGCCTCTCCAGATTCTAATGTGTTTTTTTGAGCTATTTTTTCAAATTCTTTTTTTGCTTCCAAATATTTTTCAGAATCGTACAATTTTTCCGCTTTTATAAATTCTTCACTCTTAGATACTCCTAATACTTCTGATAATGTAAATTTTGATATGGTAATAAATAGTAAAAATGAAAGTACTATTATTTTTTTCATAATGCTCCTCCTAATTTTTTTAATAAATAGAATAAAATTATTCTTTTATTTTAATTTGAATATTTTTCAGTTTTTTCTCTATTTATTTAGTGAATAATAGTTTGGCTTAAAATATTCTTTTATTTTAATTTTTTATGATATTTATGTTAATATTAAATTTCAAAAACTAGAACATTATATAGTGTTAATCTAAATTTTTAATATTCGATATACTAAAATAATACTTTTAAAATAATAAAACAAAGTATTATATCATATAAATATGAAAATGTATTCTATTTTTATAATATTGTTATTTATTTTGTAATCTAAATAATTTTTTATAAAAAATAATAGGGTAACCGTTGGGCTACCCTTTAGACATTTTATTATTGCAATAGTATAGTATTCCTAGAGATACCAGTGCCGTTATTATTGTTATAGTCATATTTTCTATGATCATCATATTTCTTAATTCCTCTATTACATGATAAGGTAAAGGAGCTCCATGCAAATCCATATGGTTCAAATTTCTCTTAAATTGGTACTCACTAATCTTAATTAATATAGCAGATTCAACTAGATAAAATATAATTATTCTTATTATTGTTTTCATAGCATAATTTATCTTTTGACTATCTTCAGTTTCTTTGTGTTCTTTTTTTGGTAATAATAAATCTCTTAAAGTTCTATTATTTATCATTTTTATCACTCCTTTCAGGAGGTTTAAAATACCTATCAATAACTTTTTCTAGGATAAAAGGTATTTTATCTTCCAGCACTTCGATTGTCAACTCTATAAAATAACCTATTAGCATAATAACAAACATTATTATCAAATTTAATCTTGGTTCTTGTTTATTCCATAATAAATGCATAGTGATATAGAGTGCTAGAGAAATACCACCATAAAGTATTCTAATTACAATGGGACTTATTTTCAGTTTGTTATTAGCTCTATATAATAGATTTCCTAAAGTACCTAAAATCACTCCGTATATTATTAATATTAATTGTTTTATTGTTTCCGTGTTAAGTTCAAACATCAAAAACTCCTTTCATTTTTAGTATATATATGATTTTATAATATTTCAGGATTTTCCATTTTCTCAATATCAAATATTTCTTGTATCAGTTTTTTTGGTTCAAGTTCTTCTCTTAGTGTTTTTACAATACTGTGTATTGCTTCTTCTCCAAATTTCTCTACAGTATCTGGAATCCACTTCCTGTCTACCTCTTTTTCTTTCATAATATACTCTTCTGCTTTATCCCAAAAGTTGTCTACTACATCATTGAATTTTTCCAATCCTTCTTTTCCTTTATTCACTATCTCACTTCTATAAATATTTTTTTTTGCAAATTCTGTGGCTTTCCCTAAAACCCATACATATATTAATTTTTCCATAATCTTTCACTCTCCTATAGTTTATTTTATAATTTTCACACAATAAAAAATCACAATCAAATTAATGACTGTGATTTTATAAGATTATTTTTTTAGTTTCATAACTAGAATTTTTAGCCCATTTCCTGAAATAAAATTTTTGATTTCTTCAAATCCAAAATTCTTATAAAAAGACAATAACTTTTCATTATCTTCACATTCCAGCCAGACATACCTAACATTTACTATTTTTTTAGCTTCCATTAACGAATCATATGCCAATGTTAATAATTGCATTCCGTCTATACGTTCATCAGTTTTCAGTTGTTCCGAATTATTTTTACCAATCTGTCCTAACAAATAACTATTTACTATATATCCGTCTGTCGTTAATCTTTTGCCATTTTTACAAAGCTTCTTTCTCTGACTCTTTGATAATGATTCATAATTTCGTTTTGATACAAGCAAAGGTTTATTTGCTAAAGAAAAATACCCTAACAAAACAAAATTTTCATTAAAAACTAAATGTGTACTTGATAAACCCGCCTTTTCAAATTCTATTGCTTTATTATGTAAAAAATATTCAATATCTTTATTATACTTGTTTTTAAAATTCTTCAAAATATCATCTCTTACAAGTTTTTTATCCTTTAATTCGTCCAGCAAATCCTTCAAGGAAATAATTTTTACATTTTCTATATACATTTATTTTTTTCCAAATATTTTTCTTATTGTTTCAGGATTATTTATAATTTCTACATTTTTTACAGGTTTTCTATTAGGAGTTTTTTCATTATTTAACGCATTTATCAAACTATTTACTGATTTTTTATCAAAAGTTATTTCAGTTGTAAAACTTTTTGTAGCCATCTTTACCATCTCCTTTAGTTAACATTTGTCAACTAGATTATACCCTTTTTGTAACAAAAATGCAACTAAAAATCGTATAAACCACATAAAACTCTAAAAACCACAGTCATTATTCAATTGTTATTGTCCTTTACATACCTTTATAATTTTAATTCAAAATGAGGACTATCCCAACCACCTTTCCAGTCTCCACCCCATTCAATCTTGTATCCTTTGGATTTTGACACTATTTTTATATGATCCGCTATATCCTTTAATTTCTTACTGTCGTATCCCTCTTGAGTATTATATTTAATATAATTTCCATTTTCATCATATTTTCCACAGCAGAATATATCTACTGCATAGCCATAGCCATCTACTTTAATTTGATGATTAGATTTATTTTTATATCCATCAGCATTTGTTACTTTATTTCCTGCTCTTGTTCTTCCTATTTGATACAATGCATTCTGTTCTTTTGCAGTTCTTGCTCCTGCTGTTATCCTAAAATCATATGGACTGTCAGTAATTGCAGTAGTCATAACTTCTACTAAATACGGATGCACATTCTTAAAGTAAGCCTTACTCATTTCAGATAATGCATACTTCTTTTTAGTATTTTGTTCTTTTATTTCTGTACTTAATAAAATCATATCTTCTTCAAATTTTGCTCCAAATACTTTGTATCCTTTCCCTTCAAATTCAAATTCTTTTCCTATTAGTTCATTAATATCTCTCATTCTCTCACCTCCTTAATCAATTCCATATCTTTTAAATACTTATGTAACCTTACTGGACTAAATTTATGATATCCTTTATATTTTAACTCTTTAAAATTATAAGTCAGACTAAATTGTAATGCATAATCTATTGCGTTCAAGCAAAATTCACTACAGAAATATTTTTTGTCATCATGGGAATTTAAAAACCATAAAAACTGGCTACCCAGTATCCCTTTGTAATCATATCCAGCCCCTTTCACTTCCTCAAAAAACTCAAGTATGTCAGTTGCTTCTATATGATTATCCAGTTCAAATATGTCATAATTTGTTTTATATGCATATGACTGTCTTCGTACTCCTCCAGGATTAGCTAAAATAACTTCGTCATTATAAATAAATTCAACATGACTATATTTCCCTAATGTCCATCCTGCTATTAGGTGTCCAACTAATCCTTTAGGCTTATGAAAACTTATATACAATACATCTTTTTTTAATTTCATTTTTTACTTCCTTTCTTTTTTTTAAAATTTGAGTTATAATTAAATAAAAATATAAAGGAGTATAAACAACATGAAGAAGTATAATCAATTTGAAATTTTTAGGTTTATTGGAGCGTTTAGTGTTTTAGCATTTCATGAAAGTAGAGATACTTCATTTTTTAAAAAGTTACCTGTTATTTTACAAAATGGACCAATATGGGTTTATTTTTTCTTTTTACTATCAGGATTTTTACTATCGTATTCTTACAACAATAAAGAACTAAATATTAAAAAGTTTTATTTAATAAGATTTTTTAAATTTTATCCTTTATATATTTTTTCATTATTATTACTTTTTAGATTAAGAACAAAAATGATATATAATATTTTTTTAGTACAATCATGGATTTTCGGTAAAGCTTTGGATTATAATAGTTCTGCTTGGTATTTATCCGCTCTTTCATTTTTATTAATTTTATTTCCTTTTTTACTAAAATTTCAAAAAAAATATTCAAAACAATTTTTATATTTTGTAATAGTCGTAAATGTATACACTTATTATTCTTACTTTTCTTTTGTTAGATACTCTGACAATATTTTTATTCATCACTTGATTAACTATCTTCCTCTTTTTCACATTTCAACTTTTATTTTAGGTATGGAATTATTTAATCAAATAAAAAAATTTAAAGAAAAAAAATATTATTCTTTTTTTATAATTTTTTATTTTTTATTTTTAACATTATTCATTCAAAATAATAGTATTATTCCTTATATGTCAATTTTAGTCTCTATTTCTTTTATTCCGTTAATTAGTTTATTATTTTTAGATAAAGGATTATTTAGTAAATTTTTAAGCAATAAAATTTTTGTATATCTTGGAAGCTTAAGCTTTCCCATTTACATTTTACATGTACCTATTGCTTCTTCATATAAAAAATATATTCATAAAATTGATAGTAACTTTCATTTTATGATAGTTTTTATAATAATTTTTATTATTTCAAATATAGCAAAATATTTCATTGAAAATAAATATTACAAATTTTTGTGTTCAAAATATTTAGGCAAGGCTGACTAGTCAGCCTTGTTCCATAATTTTTCAAATTCCTTTCTAACATCGAACGCTTTCAATTCTTCATTGCTAAGCGTCTCTATTTTATTAATCAAATCGCTTTCTATTTTCATAGCTTTTGTTGTTTGAGAAGTCATGATGTTAGATAGCATTAGAATATCTTGTGCTGTTAAAGTAACATAAATATCATTTCTGTCTATATCTTTAAATTTCCACCTCTCAAAAGTCACTTGTTTTGTAAACATTAGCATTGTTACTATACTATTTAGATTATTTTTATCAAGTTCTCTATTCTTTTGTACATATTTATCCTTAAATATAAATTCTTTTTCACTGTATTCTGTTTTCAAATTTGATAATTCTGCTTTTAGATACTCTATTTTTACTGCTCTATCAAACTCAATTTCTCCATTTTTAATAGTTTCATAGTCTTTCAACTCTACAAGTTTCCCACCCACAAAATAAAGATTCGGATTAACATCTACTTCTTGCCATTCTGTCTCTTCTACTACATCTCCTGACATTGTTGGCGCTATCATACTTACATCTTTATTTATACTTAATACTTTTAATGTATCTTTGCTATACATTATTTTCAGAGTTGCGTCTTTAAAATATTTTTGTTCATTATACCAATCTTTATTATCTTTATCAAAAATAGCATAATACTTAAATCCGTCCTCCATTAATTCTACTTTATCTACTATAAATTTTTTCATTTATTATCTCCTTAATTAAATTCTATGCAAATGGAACATTATACCAGTTCCCACCTCTATTCACTTGCAATGCCCTCATTTGTATTAAATCTACAATGTTATCATTTGTATTTTGGACAACACCTGTAACTACATATCCATTCCTTTCAATTCCAACATTATGGTGATAAATTATACCCACTACATATCCAGACATCCTTAAATCTCTAACATAGCTTCCAACAATTTGATTCACAGTAGTATTTAAATTATTAAAATCATGTTCATCAAGAATTCTATTCCAATTTCCACCATTTCTATTTGGTACTTTATAATAAGCTCTACTTCCATTTGTATGAAAAGCTCCCATAAATTGGTTATTATCTCCATTATACATTTCAAATGCATCACTACCCCAAGTTACCCTTCCATTCGTTCTCACAAACCAATCAGTGTTATTTTGATTCCTAAATCCTTTTGAAAACGGAACATAAGGAGTTAAGTTGGGCTTTGGTGCGTATGTCGTTATCATACTCTTAATATTGCTGTTATTGGTCAATCCATATTCGTTTTCAGTAGCTGGCTTTATTATTTTTCTTAAAATTTTAACAAGCCCTTTCACAGTCAATATTTTAGTATGATCCAGTATCTTTATTACTTTATCCCAATAGCTGTCACCATACACTGCTCCACTAGAATCTTCCCTTAGGAATTCTCTTTCTTCTCCATTCCCAACTTCAACAATATTTTTTATTTTTTCCGAATCAGTTTCTGCTTCTGATTCAGAATATATTTTGGCTATTCCGTGCTTCTCTTCTGTCGCATAATCAATATTTTTTACATAGTTATTTTTTATATTTTCTTTTTCAGAATTTAGCATGCTTACTGTTGCAGTAGCATTATTATCAACTTCTATTTTTACATTAGTAGTATCAGAGATTATGAATACAAAATCAAAAGTTAAATTTGTAACTGTCTGACCTTGCTGTGATGCCATTACATCTCCATTTTGTGCTACTAACACCGAAAATAAAATTTCATCATTGTTGCTATCTTTTGCGTATATTCCAATACCATTTACAGTATAAGAATTTATTAATCCCTCATTTGTAAATACAGAATGAACCGTAACTTTATTATTATTCCTTATAATATTACTTACATTTACAGACTGTTTAGGGTTATCTAGTTGTATAATTTTAGATACGTCTATAATATCAGTGTAGATAAAATCTGTAGTTTCAACTCTTGTAAATATTATTTGTGTATCTCTTGCTAAAGCTCTGCTTAACAACTCCTTGCCCTTTTGTGTCATCACTTTCCTTTTGAATGTTGCCATTTTATCCTCCTATTTCAATGATGTAATGATTATTTATAATAGTACCTATCCCAATGTAATTATCTAATCTATTCTCTCTTACAAATTCAACACTTTCCAGATGACTTCTTACGTTTTTTGTATTTTCTATAACATTTAGTATTTTTTTATAGATTTCATCTTTTTGTGTATCTGAATATGTTTTTACTTTAAATTTTCCTGGGGTTCCATTATATTCAAACCACTCCTGAATTTCAGATGCTCCTAAAAATATGTCTATATTTTTCTTGACTGCATGTACAGTCCCTTTTTTCATATGAGTTAAAAGACTGTCAAGTATCAGTATTCTTTTCTCTTCAACTGTTGTTGTCTCATCAAATCCTTCAACATGATATTCCCATAGTAGAAAATCTATTTCTTTTGTGCCTAAATAATGTATTCTATCCAGGACATCAAATATTGTTTTTAATATTTCGTATTTTTTCTTTAAGGCATAATCAATTGACTGATAAATCCATTTAGTCGTGTTATCCGTAAGTGTACTTTTAGCTGCAACATCAGTTAAATTCAAATCATCAATTTTTATCACAGATCTTCGACCCCCTGATAGTTGATATTTATCGAGTTGCAAACAGCTATCTCGTTAAATCCTAATTTTTTAAAATTTGGAGTGGTTATTACAACTCTTTTTACACCTATTATTTTTAGTCTCTTAATAAGTTCATCTGTATTTATATCTCTTCCAATTTTTAATTTCTGCCATTCAATATATTTATTTGTTTCTGTTATGGCTCTATCTTTGATAATATTTACAGTTGCTTCATCATCCTTGTCTATAAAATAACTAAAATCAAGCGAATAACTAATGACAGTCGGGTCCTTTATCGTCACTTTATCAGTCAATGGTCTTACTTCCTCATTGCTCACTACAGATAAGATTCTGTCTTTTAATTCCTGTGTTGCAAACCCTATATCACTCCATACATAGATATCAACTTCACAAGGATTCGGACTTACTACCCTCACATCAATGATTGACTGGCTGGCTGTCTTTGTCCAAAATTCATATGCACCTACACTCCCTGCAGTTGTAAAGGATTCTGGTATTTCCCTTATCCTTTCTCTGTAACTTTCATCAGTTTCAACGTTATTCCCTCCGTTAGTTGCCGTTATGTTTTCTACTTTATTGTAATAAGGATATAAATCAACTATTGATTTAATCTGTCCAGGGGGTATTTCGTTTCCACTTTTCCCTGTTGTAGTACAGGTTGCAATACCGTCAACGTATAAACTTCCTTTCAATATTTTAAGTTCTTCTTCTGTTTCAAAATACAGTTCATTATACTGTATTCTAGTTCCCTTAGTTATTACTATATCAGTTGCTTGAACTTCTGAAATATAAAATCTGAAAGTTGCTTGTGCTGATTGTTCTTTCAGCCTGTGCCCACGTCTCCCATAAATTTCTCCTCTCAAATCTAATCTTTCATTTCTGGCATATCTTAAATAATTTTGTTTAGCAACATCATTATAATTTTCTTCTCTTAATGCCATGACATATGCTACCGTTTCAAAAATTCTTGTTTCTGGACTTGATTCTGTTAAAGTTCTTCCGCTCAATTCCTGAAACTTGTCTATCATATTCTTCTTCATTTCCCAAGCATCAGAGTCTATTATTTCATAACCGTCATAATTTTCACTCACTGTATCACCTCAATTCCAAGTATTATTTCAAAATCGTTATTGTATATGTCATTCATGTAAATCTGCGTACTCTTTAATATTGCTCTAGGTTCGTATTTTCTAAATGAGTGTAACAGTTGTGACATTATTCTATTTTCTACAACATTTATATTTTTATCTATTAAATCGCTATTAAAAGCAAAATCACGATTTAACGGCTGTTCTTCCTTGCATACACGAAGTAACATCCCTACGTTAGTTACTACTTCTTCAATAACGTTTTTTGGAGCATAATTAATTTCCTGATTTGACGTTACATATATCATTATCCGACTACTCCCTTCTGTTCCAATTCTACATCTGCAATTTCCTCAGTTGTCGTTTCCAGTTGCCTGATTTTCTTACTTTCCAATTGTTCATTATATAACTTAGGGTTTTCAATATATTCTTTAACTACAATACTCAAATCTATTAAATCAAAACTTCCTTTTCCCTTATTAAAATAACTACTTGTTTCTGATATTTCTAATATTATAAATGGGAATTCTCCAAAGACTTGACCCCCAAAAACCAAGTTTGCATACTCACCCTTCTCCCACATATCTACTATTTTTTTCTTCTCTTTTTCTATTTCAGTAGTTAAAGTAGAGTTTAAACTTATTGAAAAACTTAATTCTATTAATTCTCTTCCTTGATGTCTTATCATTCCTGGTCCATATATCGCTGAATGTTCTGATATTTTAGATTTATATGTCCTAGATATTTCATTATTGAGAGAGAATACTTTTTTATCTGATATTTCAAATATTATTTCTCCAAAACTTCCGATCATTATTCAGGAACCTCCGTCTTATCTCCACCTTTTGTAATTCCACTATGTATATGATTATTAAGATTAATACTACCCCCTGTTATTGTAGTTCCTAATACCGTTAAATCTCCATTTATTTTTGTATTTACATTAATTTCAACTTCTTTAATAGGATTTAAAGTCAAAACTCCGTTGCTATAACTGTAAAACCCTCCATCATTAAATGTTCTTTTCACTTCATCTTCTTTTACAACTCCTCCTCTCATTGGACATCCAAGTACAATTCCTTGCTCTGGCATTTCCGAAAAAAATAGACAGTAAACAGTTTGGCCAACTTTTAAAATATAATTATCAGAATGACTTTCAGAAAATGGAACCAATATATTTAACCAATCTGTAGTCTTGTTATCATCTCCGAGCAAAAGCACTCTAACTTTTCCAGTATTATAATCTATAGCACTTACTTCACCAGCTTTTAACATTCCTACCATTATTTACTACCTCCTTTCTATAAAAAAATCACAGTTAAATTAATAACTGTGATTAAAATTTTATTTATGCTCCTCTTTTATTGAGTATATTTCTGAATTTATCTATTGCATGCTCAAAGTATCTAAAACTTTCTACTTGTTTATTATGTCCTTTTGCCTTATCAAATGCAAAATATCCATATTTATCTGTTTTGATATTGTACTCATTTGCGAGCCTACCCACCATATTTGAGGATATACCAAGGATATTTCCTATTTCTGTTGCTGTATATGTTTTCTGCTCTAATTTAGGTAATGGTAAAATATTTTCTCCTGCTAATGTATTTGCTGCATAAGTTTTTAATACTTCCTTAAATTTAGGATTATCCATTTGTAGTGCTAGCTTTGAAAATTCCTTTGACATTCTAGCTCTACTATTCCTATCCATTATCTCAAGTCTTTTCTTTTGTGATTCTGTTTGTTGAGACTTAACCGTATAGCTACCTATTTTTCGGATACTAGGTATAACTTCGTCAAATACCCAACGTTCAAAAATTTCTGCTTGAGGTAAATTAGATTTTATTATTAATCTATATAAATTTCCCTCGTCAATATATTTTTTACTGACTATTTGTTCTCCAAGCCCTGCATTTAATACCCCCTCGTGAATCACGAGCCCCTCTTTTTTGCAATGTCTTATTATTGCATCATGTGGATTAGAGTATCCTAAAATTTTTGCTATTTCTGTTGCTGGAAAATATTCTTTTCCATTTTCAATTAATATTTCAATTTCTCCAAATTTATCATTTTTAAATATTTGTAATTCATTTTTCATATCTTTATCCTCCATTATTATAAATATTTTGCACTATTTTCTAAATCTAAGCCTAACGACTGAACTTTTTTACCTAAATTGTAATACTCTTCTCTTATTTCGCAAATTAATTCTGCAAGCATATTACTAAGCTTATAATCTTTTTCTAAATGTTTGAATAGAATTTCTATTTTATTTCCTATTTCATACTTTTCTAATTGTTCTTCTTTTAACTCTAACAATGCAAATTCTAAATCTGTTATTTTTTCCATATTTCCTCCTAAAAATATTGATTTTTTGAAGTTTATACAGTATAATAGAGTTGGTTAGACGATATTATACCAAAAGACTTCTTTATCTTAGAGTAGAGAGGTCTTTTTCTATTTGATTTCTATTTTTTTATTTTCTTTATCAAATAGTAATTCAACCTCTCTTTTTTCTTCTGTTACTTCCATCTCTCTAAGCCACGGTATAGGTATAGTTATTTTTGCACTTTTACCATTCCCTGCTCTATGGAAAATAACATTTGCTTTTCTTTTTTCCATTTTTACTACCTCTCTTCTGTAAGATACTTATATTATATAATAAGTATCTTATGAAGTCAATAGTTTTTTTTCTTTTTTATACTATACACTCCAAATCAATATTTTTAGGATTTTTCACAGTTATTATTTAATTGCCATTGTTCTATCTAAAACTAATTTTTATTTTATTTATTTTCACTCTTAGAATTTTCTCTAGCACCAACTTTAAGACATTCCAAATCACAAGTATAGTCTCCTGTTACTGAATGAGATACTTTTTCAATAATATATTTCCCTTCAAATTTCCCCCAGGATTCATCAAGTTCTATAATCATACCTGACATATATTTAGTACTTCCATCAACTGTTAAGGATACTTGAAATTCCTGCCTTAAATTTTCCTTTAAGGTTTTTTCTGCAACCTTTTTAGCAGTACTTTTTCCTTTTGTCTTTACTTTTTTAGTTTTTGCTTTTTTAGTTCTAGTTTTCTTCTTTTTTGCTTTAGTTCCCATTTCTTTCTTATATTCGGAATAACTTTGTGACATCAAGTAGTCACCTCATTTCTTTTTTCCAGTTCATCTTTAGTGATTACTTCCTTTATTACTTTCTTTTTGTCAGGATCATAATAACTTACTTCTACTTTGTCATAGATATCTTTATTTTTCTTTTTCAAACTAAAGCTTCTTATTCTATAATCTTTAATATTAAAAGTTTCTATAATATCATTTTTCACCATTTCCTCATCATCAAAAATTATTATCTTATCATCTGATACTTTCATATTAAGTCCTAGCTCTTTAATTATTCTATTTATAAAAAACAAATCTGTCTCTTGATTTTGGTCAAGCCTCTCAAAAAATTCATTATCACAATATATTTCAGCTCTCATCTCATGTTTATTAGCTATCTGCACAACCAATTCTTTTAATGTAATTTTTTCCCAAGATACAGTATTTTTCTGGTCTCTTATATTCTGATCAAGTGGTACTGCTATACATTTCAGATTAATCCTTTCATTATCAAAAGTTGGTTCATCAACATAAAATGTTCCTATATCTAAAAATTCTCCTTCCTTTCCTGTTTCTTGATATATCCCAACAAGTAGCTGTGCGTTTTCATCTGGATACCATTCTTTCAACCAACGGTAGTCCATATTCTCAAGTTCCAATTCTAAATCATCTATAGCATTTTTAGAATTATCAGTATAAGTTAAAGAAGAAATTGAGTGAGATATATCTTCAGATATATCTACACCATTAAATATAACTACTATTTTTACATTTCTCGCTAATCCCATATGTTACCTCTTCCAAGGTGGAAGTTTGGATAAATCTTCAGTTTCTGGTTCAGTAAATTCAGGACATATTACAGGTACATTAGAATTAAATATTGATACATCTATTAAATTTAAATTTGCTCTTATTAATTTATGAAAATACTGTTCCTTTCCATAAACCTTATATGCTATTAAATCCCAAGTATCTCCATTTATAGTTCTATAAACTCTTACTTTTGCCATTATCCAAACTCCACCCTTCTTCTTTTATTATCACGTTCTCTCAATATTCTCTCTATTTCCCTTGCTATGTCTTTCGGAGATGACCCACCATTTACATTTATATTAATCGTGATATTATCTCCACCGGAAGAATTATTAGAATTTTTCAAATTAGAAACTCTATCTTTCAAGCTTCTTACTCTATCTTTTAAACTATTACGAGTTTGAGAATTGTTAAGAATTTGAGTCCCTCGTGGTAAATTAAGCATCATTTCGCTTTGAGCAAGAAATGGACTTTGTCCTGGTATATTAATCAATTCAGGACCTCTTTCTGCTACACTTGTAAGTCCGCCTTTCCAGTAATTAGTTCCTGTATAGTTTTTACCCCAATTTAAAGGATTAATTTTATTAGCTAATTCACCAGCTCTATTTCCTATATTTTCCCATTTACTTCCGAACCAATCAAAAAGTCCTTTTAATATTTCTTTTGCACCATTAACAAAACCGTTCATGCCAGTTTTTACACTTTCCCATATTCCTCTTACAATTCCAGGTATCTCATTCCATTTCCCAGTAAAAAATGCTATGAATAAATTAAATATTCCTTTCCAAACATCTATAGCCATTTTAATATAGCTACTTAACATCTTAAATACATTTTTGGCAACAGTCCAAATAAATTTGAAATAAGCTACTATATTTCTTATCCATATATTTATAAAAGGTTTTAAATAATTAAATGCTGCAATTGCTGAACTTTTTATCCAATTCCAAGCTACAACAGCCCATTTAGTTATTGATTTCCACATTTTATTTACAAAATCCCTAAATGCCTTATTTTTATTATAAAGCACAACTAAAATAGCAATTACTGCAATTATAGCTATCACTATAACTCCAATTGGGTTAGCTATAAATGCCGCTTTTATAGCTACTCCTATAAATTTAATTACTTTGATAATTCCCATAAATCCTCTGACAACACCTGAAGTTAATAATTTCCCAAATTTACTTAATGTTGGAAATACTGTAGAAAAACCTTTTACTAATCCGCCTGCTGCATTTAATTTAGAAAAAGTATTTGTTATTGTTAATAAAGTTTTTACAAAAGGCAATCCAAATTTCATCGCTCCACCTAAACCTAAATTAAATAATGCGAACATTCCTATTACTTTCATAATACCTTGAGCTAGTTTAGGATTATGTTTAATCCACGTTGCAAAGTTTTCAATTAAAGGAGTTAAATCTGTTAAAATTTGTTTTATACTAGGTGCTAATGCTAATCCTAAATCGGCAACACTATTCATCAATTGATTTCTTAATACTTTAATTTCAGTTCCAAGAGTAGCCATTATACTTGCATATTCTCTCTCAACTGCTCCATTTGCCATTTCTGATTTAGATTTTTTTAGATTTGTTTCTAGCATATCTAAATTATTGACTAAACCTGATACTGAATCGATAGCTTCTTGCCCAAATATTTGATTTATAGTTGCCGTTTGCATTTCTTTTGGCATTTGTTTTATTCTACGTAAAACATCTAATATACTTCCTTCTCCATTTTTTTGCATGTCTTTAGCTAATTTTTCTGCACTCAAACCTAAACTTTCAAATGCCTTTTTTGCTGTATTAGTTGCTGAAGCTCCTTTTGATAAATCTACATATAAGTTTTTTAACCCTGTAGATGCTCTTTCTGGACCTACTCCTGCAGAAACTAATGTTGCTCCGAAAGCTGCAACTGATTCTCTACTTACCCCTGCAATTCCACCAAGCGAAGCTACTCTTTGAGATATTTCTGTTATTTCTATAGCTTTGGATGCTGTATTATCTGATAAATAGTTAATAGTATCCGCATATGCGAATAATTCTTTAGTTCCTAAATTTAATTGTGCTTTTGTTTTAGCTAAGAATTCTCCCGCTTCCTCTGTTCCCATGTTGAATGCTAAAGCTATTTGATTAGCTTTTTTAGTATATTCAACTAAATCTTTACCATCTATTCCTGACTGTGCTAATGATCCTGCTATTTCAAAAACTTGTGGTTGAGATAATGGAGAATTATCTGATATTTCTCTTAATTTCCCATAATATTTCTGCGCTTCATTTCCTAACATTTTTCTTAAATCTGCTTGTGATTCTTCTACGTCCATGTAAACTTTTAAAGGTGCTAATGCCATAGCCCCTGCTACTGCACCTCTTTTTAAATATTTATCACTGTGACTTTCTAATCTATTTAAATTAGATATTCTAGATTCATGTTTTGATTGAATTACTTTCAATCTATTGTTAATCTCAAGTTTTTTATTTACTTTTTCCAAACTTTCTTTGTATCCTTTTAATGCGTATCCTTCCTGTTCTATAGAACTTCTTGCAGCTTTAAATACATGATTTTGACGTTCTTTTTGCTTATTTAATTTGTTTATTACTTGTTCTTGTTTCTTTATTTGTTCATTTAGAAGATGTCCACTATTACCTGATTTTTTTTGAGCTTCTTGTAACATTTTTAAATGTTCTACTGCTTTGGAATATTCTTTATTAATAGCAATCATTTTCTTTGATGCTTGATCAAAAGCTTCTAATTTTTTAGATGTTTTATATAATTCTTCTGTTTTATCTTTTACATTTTTTAAACTTTCTGCCATTTTTGAAAAACCAGCCAAAACTCCTGTAACACTCGATCCTATGACAATATCAAATTCCATATTTCTAGCCATATAACTACTCCCTTCTATTGTTTTTTTAATTTCATTGTAGTATAATATTAATATATTAGATTAGAAGGTGATTAATATGAATATAGATAATAAAAAATATAAATTTAAACCTTGGGAGAAAATATTTATTTCTATTTTAACTCCATTGATTTTATTTTTTTCAGCACCATTAACTATATTGTTTATGATAATCTTTGCAATTGTTATTGTTAAGGTATTAGGTTTTATTGGATTTATATTTTTAGGAATTTTTATTTTTTTACTTTATTTAATTGTAAAATATTCCATAGATGACTAAGGTCATCTTTTTTATTCATTATTATCTTCATACCTTTCTTCTGCTTCCTGTATCAATTCTTCTGCTCTTGTTTGCCAATATTCTAATTCATACAGGCTACAAGACATTAAAGTTTCGTAGCTCATATTTAATCCTGCTTTATAGTCATTTGAAATGTTCAATGCCTCTAAAATATCAGTAACAACATCTAATAATTGGATAATAGCCTCTATTCTGTTTCTATTTTTGCATTTTGTACTTCCATTTCCTCGTTCTCTAAATTCTCTGTATCCTCTTTCGAATCCCAACCTGAATTCAAAAAACCCTTAGTCGTATTTACAACCTTTAAATAATCAACACCTTTAAACTTTAAAAAATCACCATATTTCAATCCTGTAGCTTTAGCTGCGACAGTTAATGCCCAGCCATCTTCCAATTCCTTTACAGCCACTCCTTTGTTTCTCAATTTATATTGCTTTTCCGCATCTAATAATGAGAATCCCGTCAAATCATCAAAATTTAAAACTATTTCTTTTGTTTGTTTTCCATCAATATTATATTCATTGTTTAACTTTATTATTTTTGCCATTTCTTCCTCCTATATTAATCCTAAAAATTTTCTAATCAAATCATTGTTAGATCCGTTAATATTGTTAATGTTATTTAGTACATCTATTTCAATAATTACTTTTCCGCCTATTTCCAACTTATAGTAAGAAACAGATAAATCAAAACTTGAATCTAATTTACTACCTGGTTTAAGTTTTGGACCATCAAATTTTTTTATGAGTCCTTTAAATGTCGCGTCTATTCCTTCAGTAATTGCAGCATGCGTTATCCTATTTATTGATTGTAACGCACCTTTACATTCGACTAATATAGCATCGTTATTATTAAAATTTAATAAAGTATGGTCTATACAGTCCATTTTTATTTTTGCTTCAAGTTTTTTAAAATGCCCCAATAAAGGTACTTCATACTCACTTGTCATTCCTATTTGTTCTGCTGTTACTGTCGAATATTCAACGTTCGGTAATTCAACTTCTCCTATTCCTGCTAATCTATTAGAGCCTCCTATGTATATTTCAACATCATTCAATGCTCCAGGTATATTTCCTCTTGCCATTTATTTATTCCTCCTATCCTGCTAAACTATTTGCAAAATTATTTAATACATCTACATCGTATTTTTTCTTAAATGTCATTGATTTAAGACCAGGTATTATTCCTAAATATATAATCCAGGTAATATCTCCATTAATTACATTTATTAAATTATTATCTTCTGATGATAATTCTGCTCTTGCTTCTAATAACTGTTGTGTTCCTATTAATGCTTTTAATCTTATATTCATCGACTTAGTTATTGTTTCAGCTAACTTAACAGTAAACTTCATATCTATACTATTAAAGTAGCTTATAACCAATTCATTCCCAATATACTTAAACATACGCCTAGTATAACTAAATTTATCTTTCGGATCAGTTGCAAGAGGGTTCTTTGCCGTCTCTGTCCCCCAACATCTCCATCCTTTGAAATTAATTGCTGTAATAACACCATTTTGATTTAAGTAATTAGCTTGTTGATTTAAATCAAGTCTAATTTCTTCAAATTCTCCTTTTGAATTTTTCCAAACTAAAGCATCACATTTATAAAAATGATTAGATGGCGATTGTGACGGTATTCCATCATTTTCCATATCTACACTCATAGAAAGTGCTGCGTAATGCAATGTTTGATAATATTGTTTTCCTCCTAATTTTAATTGACCATATAATATAAGCTGATCATTATCCAAAATGTTATTATCATCTTTCCATTTAGATAATTCATCATACCTTTTCTCAATTGGGGCATTTATAAGTGCTACTGTTTCAAATATTCCTCCATTTACATTTTTAGCTTTTGTTGCCATAACGGCAGCTACTTCAGAATCGTGTGAAAATTCTGGAATATCTATAAACGCTGGTAATTCAGAATATGTCAAAAACACTTCTTCTAATAACTCTAATCCACTTCTTTTCATTGTATTCATGTCATAACCACCTATTGCTTGTGTCTTTGTTACTTTTGATAAATCAATTTCTTCAAACTCTACATCAATTTTATCTCCTGTCGATGGTCTGGCAAATATTTCAAGTCCTTCTTCTGTCCAAATAAGTCTTGCATCCACTATCACTTGACTGTCTGCACTATTTTTAACAATAACTGTTTCTGGTATTATTTTATGATTTTTAATTACTGCTCTACCTTTAGTTAATGATAGTGATAATGTATTTCCTGTTTTTTTATGTATTTCAGGATTTAAAATATTCACTATATACAATGGAGCAACTGCATATAACTCAAAAAATACCTTAATAGCTTGAGAAACCGAAAAATCCAAATCGTATGTATCACCAAAATACTCAACTGCTTCTCTGTAAGTAGATAGCCTTGTTAGTGTGTTAATTTTCCTTTTATCTTTGCTAACTTTGTGTACTGGAGCAGTTCCAACTACAAAATGTCCATAACTCATTACTACAGGTAAATTAATATCACTTGCCACTTCTGTTTGATATATTCCGTGTTTATACATTAATTATTCCCTCCTTCCACTTTCTGTATTATTTCCTTTGTTAATTCCGATAAAACTATTTCATTAAAATTAAATTTTGGAAGTTCTTCTGTTTTTATTAGTAGTTTTTCCAATAAAGTATATTTTTCTTTTAATTCTTCTATCTTATCTCCATAGTAAATTCCACCTTTTACAAATCTAAATTCAGGTAAATTTAATTCATTTCCGAGATAAATATATCTTATGTCATCTTTAGTTTTCATTTTTCCTCCTTATTTAATATATATTTGGTTCAATAGGCTCCGCATAAACTGAAAAATTTATTTTTGAATAAAAATAAGGATCCGAAGCATCGCTATGAAAAGTTACATTAAATTTTTGATTTTGTACTACAGAAAATCCACCATTAATTGTAGGAGATTCTAGCAACTTCTGTCTTATATAATCTCCTATTACCAAGTTTTTAAGATAATCTTCTTCCTTTTCTCCCTTTGTTCCTATCCATATTTCAAAATCAGCAACGCAATCATAAGAATGTATGCCCTGTCTTTCTTGAGAAAATTCAATCACTCTTAGAATAACGAAAGGAAAATAATCATTTGTCTTCTTCCCATTTTCTCTATCCTCAAAATTATTAGAAGGGAGAAATCCTCTATATACATTAAAATTCTTCTCCTTCATAATCTTTTCTAGAAAATCATATATATGCTGTTCAGTGTGTTGTATCATTTTAATAACCTCTCTATTTCATGTTCAAATCTCATATTGAACTTTTCTTCTACAAATCCTTGCAGATGTTCTAATATTGACATCTCTCCTAGCATTTGAGGGGCAGAAGGTCCTTTAAGCCTTTTGATTGGTAACCTAGCACTGCTTGTTCTTACAAATGCTCCTAACCGTCCATCGTTATATGCAATAAAAGCATTTGGTAAAGTCCCTCCTTCTCCTTTTTTAACTACAGCATTTACTGTCTGTTTCCTTTTTCCTCTTTTTTTAGGAGTTAGCTTAAAATGATCCAATCCTATAACATTTCCACTTGAATATATTTTCCCTCTTAAATTTCCGCTGTTAGCTCTGAATAACTTTATATTTTCTGAGAGCTTGTTTCTTTTAACAGTATATTTTGCTGTAGATTGTCTCAACTGTTCTGTTTTTGTCATTTCTAAGCTACGATTTATAGCATGTGCTACTGATTTTGGAATCTTTTCAGGAAATTCTACCAAAACTTTTTCAATCTGTTCTAACTGACCAGGATTCAATTTAATTTCTATCATCTAAATCTCCTCGTATCTTGCTAAATCTATCTCATGCATTCCCATATCAAATTTACTTAGTACCACATCATAAGTCTTTCCATCTAGGGTCATTTCTTCTCCTGGATGTGGTCTAATCTTTAAATCATTCTCTCCAACAAAAAGAGTAAACCCTTCTTTAAAAGTTCCCTCTTCTGTAGAAATAAGTCCGTTTTTCTGCTTATTCTGAAACTTTTCTTCATCGATTACACATTTAATCTCTCTACCATTAAAAATATGAGTAGTAGCGAATTCTGGGAGATTCAAAAATATATTTTCTATATCCTTAGCAACAATATCCTTAAAACTCATAGTATTCTCCTGTTCTTATTTATTTTTATTTCTTCCTGATTTATTAGGTTTATCTGATTTTGTCAGTTCTTCTTTATTTTCTTCATCAGTCTCAACAGTATCCGTATCTTCCAAAGTTTCTGAAGATACTACTTCTTCAGCAGTGTCTTCTGTTTCTTTTGTCTCTTCTATTTCTTCTGTTTCTTCTGTTTCTTTTGTTTCTTTTGTTTCTTTTATTTCTTTTATTTCCTCTATAAGTCCTCTTTCCAAGCAGTTTTCAGCTACTGATTTTTCTAAAATGTCCACTTCCTGCCCAATTTCATAAGCCGTTCCTGAATAGATTAAAGCTTTTAACACTCTATATTTCATTTCAACACCTCCTATTTAACTTTTAAAACTTTCAAAGATTTAGTATTTACTGGAATAAGAACAGGTTTTGATATAGTTCTAATCGTAACAGTATCATTTTCTTCACTCTCGTAAGTTCTTGGAATCATTTCTCCTCTTATAAGTCCATCTTTTATTGTACTTTCAGGAGCAAATTTAACCATGTTACCTTTAGGAGCTAGTAAAGCCGTGTATTCAGGTACTAATTCTTTTGTTTTTATCTCTCCATTACTATCTTTATAGTCGTAAAATTCTTGATATTCATAAATATCCAATCCCAGCGAAGTCAACGTTCCTATATAAATTACTCCATTAACATTTTCTATTTCAGGTTTAACTTGACCAACGTAATAATTTCTTAAATTCATTAGTTCTTTTACTTTTGAATTATTTTGAAATAAGTCAGAAGCTTTTGGGTCAAGTATGACAGCACTAGGTCTTGTCCCTCCTACTTTAGTTATTTCTCTTAATGCAGTTTTTAAATCATCAATTGGATTTGAATTTGGATTATCCCACGTCACAGCTACAGAAGTCACATGTTCTTTAGGATTTTTATCGTAAAATCCTACTTTATCTGTAATTCCTTCTCCTTCTATAGTCAAAGTTAAGTTATATAACACTTCAGCTGCCATAGATTCTAATCTTCTTGTTATTTGTTCAACCTGTTCAGATAATGTATCTCCTATTTTCTTCCTTTTTTTATCTTCAGGACTTAAAGGATTGAAAGGATTTTCACCAGCTATTCTTTCAAATGCAAATTCATTTGCTTGGAAAGTTTTCTTAGGTGCTATTTTATGAGGTCTAAAATACTTCCCTGAAAATGTTTCTTTTGGCATTTCTTGTCCTGGTAAATATCTATTTACAAATGGAGCCATGTATCTATGACCATTTTTGTATTCAATAAGTATTTCTTCCTTATCCTCAAAACTTTTATCTCCAAAAAATGTATTATATAAAAACGTTTTTGGTTTTGGCATATTATCCACTACTAAAAATAATGCTCTTAATGTTGTATCCAATATCATTATGCTTTACCTCCTAAATTTCTTAAATATATATTTCTATCTGCACAAAGTTCTATTACTTTAGTTTTTGTTACTGAACCAAATTTCACTTTTTCAATATTAAATTCTCCTTCAGCATAAACAACTGTTTTTGTTGCTCCATTTGTTGCATCAGCTTCTTGTGCTACAATACCAAATACCTCTCCATTATCCGTTATTATTGCGCCTGTTTGATCTACAATATCTCCTCTTTCTACTTTTCCAGATTTGATTATCAGTTCTAATGTAACCAAATCCTTATTTCCAACTATCAAATGATCTCCTTCTAACACATAATCCATTTTCATTACTTTATACCTCCTTTAATCATAGAAACTATTTTTTCCGCCTCTTCCTTATCTTTTTCTTCTTGAGTTTTATTCATTCCACCAATAACAGTTCCTATAGGTGGATTTTGATTTCTGTAATCTTGCTTTTTTATTTGATGCTGATTAGATTCAGGATTTTGTTTTGATTTATTATTCAATTCTTTTACTAATTCAAGAGCTATATCATTAGCATTTTTAGGATTTTCAAATTTTGCTTTATTAACAAGTTCACTATCTACTCCTAGTTCTTCAAGCTCTTTAATTCTATTTCTTTCTTCACATTTTCCAAGTTCTTTTCCTTCATTTAAAATTTCATCATAAATATCAGAATATTTTTCTTTAAATTCTTCTTTGTTCAATATAATTTCCTCCTCAATTTTATTATTTATATTTTTGGCAAGTTTATCTACCTTAAAATTGTTAAAACCTGCCATATTAAATACCATTCCATTTGACAAAACTTTATTATTTACAGTTTCAATATCTGTATTTTCTATAATTTCATTAATAAAACCATATTCTTTAGCTTCATTAGCACTAAACCAACTTTCCTTATCCATTAATTCTGATAACTTTTCTTTATTTAATCCTGTTTTAGCTACATAAGTTTCCATAATGCTATTCTTTACTTTTGATAAAGTTTCTGCCATTTTTTCAAAATCTTTTTCATCTCCAATAGCAACAGTCCATGGATTATGAATCATAAACAAAGCATTTTTAGGCATTCTGACAATATCACATGCACTTGTAATAATTGTTGCTGCACTTGCTGCAATCCCATCAATATTTGCTATAACTTTTGCCTTATGACGTTTCAATGCATTGGATATAGCTATTGCAGAGGTTGTTCCTCCACCATTGGAATTTATATTAAGAATTATATTGTCAACGTCAAGACTATCAAGTTCATGCACTATTTCCCTTGATGAAATATCTTCCCAAAAACTATCTCCTATATCTCCATATAATATCAATTCAGCAGTCCTATTCTCATCATCAATTTTAAGATTCATTATTTTCGTTTTCTTCTCCATCTTCAATTGTTCCACTCAGTACTACTCCTTTCTTTTCTAGTATTTTATTTTCTCTTGATATAATTCTTACATTCTGTTCAAAATCACCTCCATTCAATTCTGCAACTTCTTTAGTTCTTGTTGAAAGTCCATTATTTATTTTAACCACAGATGCTTTAGCTTCTTTGAGAGGATCTATCTGTCCTTGTGATGGACCATTCCAAATAGCTTTTGAGTAAGCTTTTCTAATAAGTATATCCTCATAAAATCTTGGAATTTCAATCCTTTTTAAATATATAGATTCCTTAAGCCACTCCTCATATACCACTCTACAAAAATTTCTAGCTAACCATTCTCTTCGTTTCCTAAAATGTTTCCAAGCTTCTAAAAGTGCAGCCCTACTAGCGGAATAACTACTAGTAAAATGCATTACAAGTAATTCATACGGAACACCCAAGCTACTACCTATTTGTCTTAATATAGCTGTCATAAATGGATCAAATTGAGCATTTGGTCTAGAAGGATTTACTGAATTAGCTTTTTCTCCAGGATTAAGTTCAACAATAGCACCATTCCCTAACTCTAAATTTGAACCTGTTTGATCAACTTTTTCACTTTCATCTATATTGCTTAGTTCTCCTAAACTTGCCTGTTCAATCCCATCTGTTTCAATAAAAATTGTCAGCATACTGCTAATTACCGCACTCATAAGTTCTGCATTTGTATACCTATCAAGTTGTTTTATACTCTCCATTACTGGAGATAAAACCGGAACCCCCCTAACTTGATTGGGTCTTTCTAACAAAGCTAGATGTATTATATTTAATTGACCATCATTACCATAAACACTAATATATTTATAATCATTCCCTGTATTATCATCGTTTGGATGTTTATCCAAAATATAATATCCCTCAATTCTTCCATTTTTATCAATCTGAACACCTTCAACAACACTTTTATCATTCCTTTTATCACTTGGTGTTACTATTCTGTCTGGTTCAATGACTTCTAATTTTAATTGATAAGGTATGTCTGGAGTTTCAAAATAACACAAGTGAATCAAACATTCCCCATTCAACAGAGTTGTTAAAAATACTAAATCTTGAATTCCATAAAAATCTAACAAACCTGTTCTTTCTATTTTATAATCAGCCCATAAATCAAATTCATTCTCTATCCTACTTTCAAGTATTTCTATTTCTACATCTTCTGTTCCTAGTATTCCTACATCAATAGTGGATTTTAATTTAAGACCTGCTCCAATCACATTAGTTTGCATTGTTTGAAGAGCACCTCTTGCAATAGCACCTCCCATATACAAATCCCTAGAACGTTCAACGAGCTTATTTCTATGATCATAAATATCTGTTTTTGGACCTCCTAAACTTGTAATCCATCCACGAAATGATTTCTTTCTTGTACTCGCTCCATGATCTCCATATCCTTTATTTAATATTTCTCTTATTTCAAGTGCCTTTCTTGCTTTTTCTCTTTCAACAGCTTTAATAGGATTAAAATAAGCTAACCCTTTATCAATGAAATTCATTTCTCACCTCCTATAAATCACGAGGAATAAAACCTCTTATTTTCCTCCTCTTTCCTCCGTTTTCTAAATCTTTAAGTTTCTGTTCCCAATCAGCTCTCGCTTTCCTAATTTCACTCAAATTTTCTCTTTCTAATTCTCTAGTTCCTATCCTATATCTTTTCCCAGTTAAAACAGCTTTTTCTGCTTCTATATAAAGATTTATCATCCCTAATATTTCATCTCTTGTCATATTAAATTCCTTTCGATAATATTCTTCTTTTTTGTGTTTTAGGTTTATCCAATGTTTCTATTTTTTTTAAACTATACTTAATATTTAAATCAGGATTAGATATTAATAATGCTGCATAGGCATAATTCCTTATATCTAATGGTTCATTTCTTTTAGTACCTATACTTTTCCATACAGTTTTTCTAACACCTTTTTCCCATATAGTAGTTTTTACTTCTGATGTTAGTCCTTTAAAATAAACTTCATCGTATCCACGTTCAGGACTATCAGGATAATGCATATATTTAGATCCTGGTAAATCTATTTTTAACCTTGATAAAATCGTCTCTTTCCCTGTATTTACTCCTATTGTGAATAAACTTATCTGCATTCTATTAGTCCTAGTTGGTTTTGATATAAATGATTTACCGTCCCCTCCTTGACCTTTTATCCCAAAAATTCTCTTTATTTCCCTTGGTTTAACATACTGATAGACTTCTTGTGTAAAATGCCCTCCTGTATCTATACAAGTACATATAATTTTTATTTTTTCTCCATTTTTATATGAAAACTCACTATCTAAAAATCTATCTAACTGATTCCATACATAATTTTCTCCAGGACTACCCATAAACACCTTATAATAAATTCCCCAGGATTCTTCGCCAATCCCCCATCCAACAACCTCAACTTCTAAACGATCATCTTGTACATCAACCCCTGCTGTTAAAACAGTAACTCCATCAGGTATCTCACATCCATAATGTTCTCTTCTTTTTTCAAGATTTTCAAAACTTATTTTTTCTATGCGTTCTTCCCAAGTTTCTCCCAGCGTAGTATTAGTAAATACTTTCATTAATTGAACATCACCTATAGCTTCCTTAAACTTTTTAATAATACTTCGCCAATTTGAAAATGGACTATATAATTCATTAATGTGAAATCCTCTAACCAATTCATTATCTATTTCTCTATTTCCAATTATCCATTGACCTTCTTTCATGTTCTTTTTCCATTCATACTCTGTAGAAATATCCAAACAATCTTGGCATTTATGTCCTATAGTTTCAAAAATTATGTTTCTCCATTCTAATTTTTGTAAAGTTCCACATTTAGGACATGGAATATAATATTCTTCTCTTGTACTATTTTCGTATTCTTGCTCTATCCTACTTTCTCCTTTTATAGTTGGGGTACTCGTCAATACTATTTTTTTATTCCAAAATGTTTTAGTTCTTTCTATAGCTAAATTTAATGGGTCACCTTCTCCTTTTACATCAATAGGAAATCTATCAATCTCATCAGCAAGTAAAACTCTTATTGGTCTACTAGATAACTCTGTAGCAGAATTACTTCCTGTTAAAACAATATATCCTCCTGAAAATTCCTTTTGGGTCTTAGTATCTCTTGATTTTTCATTCTCTATTATTTTATTCTTTAACTGTGCTGTACTGTTTATCATGTCACTAAGTCTCGTTGTAGAAAAATCTTCTGCCAATTTTAGAGTAGGCATGAGATACATTATTGGAGCTGGGTCGTAGTCTGCGTAATAACCAAATGTATTTAGTAAAATTTCAGTTTTTGAAAGCTGTGCTCCGTACATCATAACTATCTTTTCAGTTCTTTTATCTGATATAGCTTTCATCACTTCCCTTTGATATGGAACTCTATCTGTATTCCATTTTCCAGGTTCGGCAGAGCTTTTAGAAGTTAAATTTCTATACTTGTCTGCCCAAGTATCTATTGTTAATTTTGGTGGTGGTTTTAAAATAGATATTATATTTTTAAATAATTTATTAGCTCTTTTTAGGTCTTCCTCGTTTCTTTTCATTTTTACTTTCCTTTTTTATTTTTTTTATTGAGATTAATTCTTCATCTTCTAATTCATCAATATAATTTTTATTTTTAAATAATTCAGGACTATATTCACTTAATTCAACCAAAGAGTCTGATATAGATTCTTGTATAATATCTTGTATTTCACCAAGTGTTTCTATACCAATTAACATAGGTGCAAGCTTATTTGGTATTGATAGTAATTTCCCTTTAATTCCAAGTAACATGCTTGTCATTACTTCTTCAATAATTATCGCCGAATGTAGTTGATTTTTTAGCTCAGCTATTTTTAAACTTTTAAGTTCTATATCTCTTTTATTTTTAGTGATTTCTGTTTTAATTTTTTCATCTTTTAAATCAACATCTCCTGAATTAACAGTTTTTAAATATTCAATATAACTTAAAGTACTTTCCAATAATAAATATTTTCCTTGTCCGTTTTTTTTTACTATATTTTCTTCTGATAATCGCCTAATGTGACGTTCACTTAAGCCCAGTAATTTAGCTAGTTCTACCCCTTTTATAATTTGATTTTCTTTTACTGTCATTTACACCTCCTTCGGACAGGACATGAAGTTAAAATTTTTTAATATCCGAATACAACTCGGGCTTCGCCAGACCCGCAAGCCATTTTATTCCCCCACAGTACCTTTTTTAAATAAAAAATGGAGAACTAACATAAACAAACTACAAATATGATTACTTGTAATCTAGTTTATATTAGCTCTCCACCCTCTCGTGTTAAGTCACTATTTTTTTATTTATTAAATTTTATAGATATCCATTTTCTTCTAAATATTTATCATCTATCCTTACATTCTGGATAATTTTAACATTTACAATATTACCATCTTGAATGTCTGTCTCTATTTTAGCATAATGATATTTATCAATTAAATCTAAATAGGCCCTTTTTTTTAGTATAACGTTTTCTTTAATAGTCATGCAGCTCAACCTCCCACACTTGTATAATATTATATATACCATAAAAATTAATTATAGTCAAAAGAAAATATTTAAAATTATATTTTAAATACATTATTTATAAGTATTTTCTCGCATTTTATTTATATCTATATATTCCTCTTATTTTAATTATTTCATTATATCTTCCGATATTTTTTTAAATTATCAATTTTTTCCATCTTATAATATGAAAACCAAGTCTTTTAATCTTGGTCTTTATTTTTTTAGAATTATTTATTTTTATAAACCTCTTCATGCTTTTTGCGTAATTTTTTTAAAATCTTATAATATTGTACTTCTTTGGTTCCATAAATAGGAAAATCTTTTACTTTTTCTAACAATGATAGAAATTTATCAAAATATTTTTCAGAAATTTTAAGTAGAATATCTTTTAATCTATCATCTTCTACAATTTTATCTAATAACTCTAATTCAATTGAATTTGACTCTATTATTTTTTCTAATTCTCCTTTATTTAATTTATATAAGTATTCTTCTACTTTACAATAGCTTTCTTTAGCTAATTCATTGTAATCTTTATTATCACGTGCTAATTCAAAATATCTTGTTCCCATATTTTCTAATAATAAATTAATTTCATTTTCTTTTATATATTTAATATTTTCGTTATTCAATATTATATTAAATAATTCTCTGTTTCCTTTTTCTAAATAAGAAGATATTTCTTCAAATTTACTTATAACTTTTATTAGACTTTTATAATTTTTATTTATTTCAAATTCATATTTTAAAATTTTTTTCGTTAATTTTTTGAAATTTTTATCTTCTTTTCTTTCTAATAAATAATCTATACATTTATCAAAATCAATATAGTACATAATTATTGGTATGATGTTAATTAATTCATCTTCATCTTCTATAATATCATTTACTTGTTTACTTTTTCTATTTCTTATTATATTTAAAATAACATCTATCGCTATTAATTCATGATAAATTTTTACATATTTATTTTTATCACAAAATTCGTACAATTCATCTAATTCAATACATTCTTCTACAATTAAATCGGATTTATCCAATTCATTATTCTCGTCTTTTTTTTCATATATTTTAATTATTCTATGTCCTAAATATTTTTTTAACATTTCTAGCATATCTTCATTATTTAGCATTTTAAATAATTTTACTTTATCTTTTGTTAATGGTTTTTTTATCGATAATTCCCCATTGTTATTATAATCTTTATATATTATATCTATGTAGTTTTGATTATTTTCATTATTCTCTGAAATATCAAAGTATAAAATTAAAACCCTTCTATTTATAAATGGCATTTTTTTAAAAACTTTCATCATTATATAATTATAGTACTCATATTGTAATTTTTTTAAAAATATATCACTTTTTAAACTAATGTTATTTAATATATAATCATCTATTTCATATTCTAGTTCACTATTATAATTTTTAGATTTATCTTTTATTTCTGAAATTTTTTTACTGTCAAAACTTTTTTTATTCTCATCAATATTAAGTAATGACTTTAACTCTTCTTCATAAAATACCTCTTTTGAATCTTCTTTACTAATCTGATATTTTAATGCTATCAAACTTTTTAACATATCATAACGATTTGTTTTATAATTAATGTCATATTTGTTTTCTTTAAAAATCTTATCTGTATTATTTAAAATTTCATCTTTATTCAATATAAATACACTAATATATTGTAATAAAATATCTTCATGAATTAATTTTAAACTTATTAATTTATTTATAAACGCTTTTATATTTCTTGGTGTAATTGTATAATTTTCTATATAATTTTCTACATAATCTTCATATATTATTTGACATTCTTTCATTTCTGATTTATCTTTTTCTAATTTGAATGCCTCATCCCAATACTTTTCAAATAATTTTTCCCAATTTGAATGTATGGGTTTTGTAACTCTAAATGTAATATTAAATGTTTTCTCAATATAATCTCTTGCATAATTTTCTTCCTTGTTTTCTTTTTTAAATACATCTTCTATTTTTTTTATATCAAAAGGCACTATAACTTTAATATTCTGTGTTGTATTATATTCTGTTTTTTCAATTGTAAATAACATATGTATAATTGACCATATCTCTTTTACTTTTTCTTCATTTAGTCTATCTATATTATCTAGTGTAATTATTAATTCCTGATTTTCATTTTTTAATTTTTTATCTATACCTTCCAACCATTTTTTTAAATTTTTATTTAAAGGAGCTTCTTCATATATTAATTTAGTTTCAGTATACTCATCACCTTCTTTTTTAAATATTATAAATAAATCTATCAATGTTTTTTTTAATCCATAAACTATATTTTTAAATTTTATCATAGTTTTTATACTTCTATATAATAATACGAGCAATACTCCAAAATAATATATATCTGTTAATCTTATTATATTTGATGTTAATAATAGAGGTATTAATGCTAATAATAGGGGTATTCCTATTACATTTAATGCTAATAATAGGGGTATCCTGATTTTTGATATTTTTTTTAAATCATTAAAAATTAAAATATTAAAAATTAAAATTAAAGAATAGTACAAATATGTAATTGAAACATATGTGTCTTTCGGTTTTATTATGAAATATATTACAAATATTGGTATAAATGAATCAAAAATATACTTTTTTGAAAAATTAGTATCTATTGTTTTAGATAGTTTTATTTTTAAATTTGCGTAATTTTCTCCTATGTAACTACATAATTCTTGTAAAAATGAAATTTTAATATTTTCTGTTTGATTTTCCCAACTATCATATGTGAAAAATATATATTTTTTTTCTTTTTCTTCTTTTAGTTTATTTTCAATTATTTTTACAACTGTACTTTTACCACTTCCCCAATCACCTTCTAATCCTACAATTTTAATTTTTTCATGGTTTTTAATGCACTCTACAACTGCATTAGCAACTTTTTCATGTGACTTACCTTCATACTCATCTTTTGGTGATGGTTTTAAATCTAAAAACTTATATTTAACTGTATTTTCTTCTGCTTCTGTAAAAGTGTGTTTGTTGTTCATTTTATCTCCTATCAAATTATAATTTATACTATAATTTATAACATAATTTATCGGATATAACAAACACTCTCTTTAGATTTGTTTCTAATTCTATTAATTTATTATTTAGCTTTTCATTTCTTCACACTCCTTATTACTTCTTTTATAATAATAAATGTTTTATTTAAACTTTGAATTTATCATATCTATTAATATAGATATATCTTCTTTACCTTTTTTTAATTTCTTTAGTTCTTCATAAAAAATTTTTTTATCTTCTTCTGTTCCTGAATAATAGAAGTCTATTAATCCAGTTTTAATATCATTATTATATTTAGAAAGAATATCTTTCATTTCTTGGTTATAATAATCTTCCAATACCATATCTTCTTTATTATTTCTAGATTTATGTGATATCCATTTTTTACTTTCATTTTCTCCATATCTTACTTTGTATTTTTCAATGAATTCCTTTCCTGCTTTATCGTTATCAAATATTACTATATATTTATCTGTTATACCTATGAACAAACTAATTAATGTTTCTAAATTTGAAACGCCACTTCCAGGAACGATTTTTATACTTCTATCTAATAAATTATTTTCTTTTAACATTTCTAAAAATATCTTATCTGTCATTCCTTCTGTTAGAATTACTTTTTTATTCTCGTAAAAGAGTGGAAAATTATCAATTTTTAATGCATTTATTACTGGAGTTATTTCTCCTAGATTCTTATTTTCAGTTATTTTTGTAGTTTTTTCTAATTTAATTTTTTCATTTTCTCTTTTTGCTATTTTAATTTGACTTATTTTTATTACTTTTGGATTAACCATATTTTCCAAATGTGTTGTATAAAATATCCTATTTTCACTTGATAGTTCTTTTAATATATTTACCAATTCCATTTGAAAATTAGTATGAAGATATACACCTGGTTCATCTAATAAAATTATACTTCCATAGCTTTCACTATCTATATGTTTCCAATTATATTTCATTTTTATAAAAAAATTAAAAAACCATTGAAACCCTTTGGATCTCATATTTACAGGAAAAACAACTTTTCTTGAACTTCCATTTTCTCGTTTTTCTCTCAAATCATTTATTAAAAATTGAAATTTTTCTTCTTTATATTTCAAAACAATTTCTATTGTTTTGAATTCTTCTTTTATTTTATTACTTTCATTCATTTTATCCCATAATTTTGCTAATGTATCATTAAGTTCATATTTTATATCTTCTATTATAGTATCTTGAGTAGCTAAATCACTATTTTTAAATTTTTCTATTGTTTCATTATTTTTTGAAAAAATTTCTTTTATATAACTATACCATTCATCTCCATCTTCTATTTCATTTGGTATGGCATCTTTAAAATCATCAATGTAAATTATATGTGGTAAATAGCTTATAATAGACTTTCCTATCAATTGTTCTATTTCTCCTTGTGAAATAATAATATTTATATTTTCAACTCCATATCCTCTCACTTCTATTCTTTTTTTTAATTCTTCTACTTGTAATTCAGGAATTATATATCTCTTTTCCCAAGAACCATCTGTGTTAATTGAAAATTCTCTTTTTATTTTTAAATTTCCTTCATCTCTAATTTCTGAAAATATATTTTCAATAAAATGATACAATACTTCTTTTATTGGCTTTAAATATTCTGTTTCATTGAAATTTTTTTCATTTTTGTAAATACTTAAAGATTTAAAAATTTGTCTTTTTTCTTCTAAAATTTTTTTTACTGCATTTTCTATTAATACTTCTTTTTCAATATTTTCTATTTCCGCCTCTATTATAGGATTTTCTTTATCATTATATCTATTTCTTATATAGTCTAAATTTATAAATTCTGAATTATATTGACTATCATTATAATAATCAAATGCAAATATAGCCTGCAAAATTGTACTTTTCCCAGTTTCATTTAATCCTATTATTGGCGTCAATCTTTGCTCATCTAATTCTATTTCTAAATCCTTTATTGCTTTATAATTTTGTATTCTAAAACTTTTATATAACATATGTAATATCAACACCTTTCTTTCATCTAAATATACTACGACTAACGTTTCAATTTTTTTTATTACTCAATATAAGTATTATACCATAAAACCCTTTTCTTGAAAATCAAAGTCATATTCAATTCCCATTGTCCCTTACATACTTTTATAATTTAACCATAGTATCCCTCTTTCAATCTTTTTCTAAAAAGTTTAAAATGATTTGGATAAATATCCAACATTTTAAAAACTAAATTAGGATTTAGCCAAACACCTTCAATATGATATTTTTCTTCAAAATCTTTTATTCCAATATTATGTTTTTCAATATGATGTTTCCTACAGAGTGAAATAAAAGGATTTTGTAAACCATCATCATTCTTGTAAGTTCCAACACTACTTGAAATAGTTATCCAATGATCTAAATCCACTACATCTCCATTTTCAAAATCATGTACCTTTCCACAAACTGCACATCTTCTAGCTCTCAAACAGGCAATTACATATCTACCAATTTCAGGAACCCATTCAGCAGGATTTCCAGTTTCTTTTCTAAAACCTACATTTTCCATTATAGCTAATTCGCATAGCCATTGGATAAATTCAGTTGCTATTTCTTTACTAGCTCCATCTCTTTTAACTTCTGATATTGAAAAATATTCCAAATCCCTTTCCCTACAAAATCTCGTCTGCAACTGTTCTCTCCATTGTTCCTTATCTCCTCCTAGACAATATGCAAAATCATCTAAAATACACCATATTTTCTTTCTTTGCTCTGAAGATAATCTTTTGTCAACTACTATATTTACTTTTGAATTTTCTATATATTCTTTCAGCAATTCAATATGATTTTCTTTAACAGTATGTGTATTAGTTAAAAAGTATTTTATCTCTCCTGTATCCATATTTATTTCAAAACTGCCTTTTAATATATCTTCCAGCTCCTACACCTCCTATTATACTTCTTTATCCATATTAGCTTTTATTCCTAAAGAGCCTAGCAAATTATGAATAAATAATCTCCCTTTTTGTGTCCATTTTGTATTTGAAATTAATTTTTCTTTACCTTCGCTTGTTAAAACTGTAAATGTTTCACTTTTTGTATAACCTTTATTCATATGCTCAATATACAAAATCCATTGAACTCCTACTTTTCTTATGACTCTGTTTTCATATAATATTTTATTTAATGTTTTCGCCGATAATCCATAATCAGCACCTATTTGTGTTATTGTCATAGTATCTTCATTAGTCAATATAGTATCTACATATTCTTTTATAGGCTTAAACTCTGCTATTACTTGTTTTTGTAGCTCGTTCTCTTCTTCTAATTTTTCAATCTTTTCTAAACTTTCTAACTGCATTATTAATAATTCTTTTTGAGTTAATACTTTTGGTTTAGATAATTCTTCTATTTTAGATATTAGTTTAAATCTTATTTCTGCACTATATCTTGCTCCCAGTTGTAAGACTCCTTTGCTATTAAGTTTATACATTGGTCTTTGTTGATTATTTTTATCTGTATATTCGCCCAGCGAAAAAATTCGCTCGGCTCTATCATTCCCTAATTTATTTATTTCATCTCTAATATCCTTCAAAACATCTTTATGGTTTTTATATGTTATATTTGCTATTTCTAAGCTTGTCATTGTAATTTCATCATTAATATTCATAATTTCATTCATACATTTCTCCTAAAATAATTTTGCTTCCTTGTCTTGTATTTCTTCAATAATAATTTCTATCTTATTGAATCCACATCCTATTTTTTTTGATAAAGATAATTTATCGATTTGACTGTCATCTTCATAAATTATTCCTGTCATTGCATCAAGAATTCCTTTATTGTAATTATCTATATCTCTACTTCTTTTATCTTTGAAATAAAGATCTACTTTTACATTTAATCTGCTCTTTAATGCTTTTCCTTTATACTGATTAACTATTTCTATTTTTGCCTCTTTTTCAAATTTTCTTCCCTTTTCTGATTTAAATCTTCCACCTGGTTTATTAATCCATATTGTATTTACACTTGGTGGTGATAATAACAGTTCTAATTTAATCATTATTACCACCAAATAATTTACTACTTCTTACATCTGATATTATTTTTAAAACAATATTATCTAGTTTTTCTTTTGAATCTATTACTGTATTTTCTATATAGTCCTGCATTTTTTCTCTAAATTCCCCATATGTTACATTTTCAGTTTGATTTTCTGTTAAAAAATTATTATATATAATATTTGAAATATCATCATTTCCGAATTCAACTTGTAATTTTAATCCATTTCTTTCAAATTTAAATCTTATTTTATTGTCTGCTATTGTTTTTTCTTTTAGTGTTGCTGTTTCCAAATTATAAATTTTTCTACATTTTTCACTCATATAATTTACTATTTCATCTACTAACATATTACTTTCCTCCTAATTTATTTAAAACAATCCTCTAAGCCTATTTTTTCAAACTTATCTTTACTGATAAGTCTGTTCCCCATATTGATGCCGTTAACTTTCCCACCGTACATTTGCACAAAATTTAATATTTTGTTATAATCATCAGATTTTATTTGATGTTTTTGATTATTTAAGTCAATAATCTCCAAAAAGTACACTCTGATTTGTTCCATTTTACCTCCTAGTACCATTTATCAATTTCATCTTTATACATCCCTATTCTTCTGTCCTCCCAGTCAAATTTGTAATATTTGCATTTGCTTTTTAATCTGGAAAGTAGTTTGTCACAACCCAAAATCCTTAGATACTCTTCCATCTGAACATCTGATAGATTTGTATTTATTATTATTGGTTTCTTTGCCTTAAAAATAAAATCAAATATGAAATATAAATTCTCTTTTCCCCAATCTTTTATATTTTCATTCCCCAAATCCTCTATTATAATTAATTCGGCTTTCCCTAGTCTGTTTCTTAAAAAATCTGTTTTGGTCATTCCACCAAAATTTTTGAATATTTCATCAAATAAAGTAATAATACTTGTTTTAAAAACTATATATTCATCCTTCATTTGATTATAAATACAGTTAGTATAATGACTTTTACCAGTGCCTGCTTCTCCTGTCATATAAATTCCAAATCCCTCATTCATAAAATTCGAAAAATTATTACAAAAATCTTCAAATGATTTTTTATAAATTTTTTCTTTTTTATTTTTTACAAAAGAATTTTCAAAATTACATTTATAATCATCTTTATACATCATCAAAGATGATATTTTTTTATAGTTTTGGATTTCTTGGTTTCTTAAAAATTTGCTCATATCTACTGTTTCGACATCAATTCCAACCTTCTCCATCTTTGCTTCTATCCGTCTTTTCGTTATGTTTGTCATTTGTTCTTCCAAAACTTGTTTTATATTTTTTACTTCCACCCGTTCCTCCTTCTTTCAATCCATAAACATCTTGCCAATTGTTAACTATAGATTTCTCCAATATCTCAATTGCTTTAGCTTCATCTTTTATTTTTTCAAGTTTAGATAATAATAATTTAATTGCTTTTTCTGTTGCTGGTTTTTTTATTTTCTTTCTCATATCCAAAAATTCATAAAACGTATTCCAAAATTCTTCACTTATATATATATAATTCATTCTTATTAATTCATTCTTGTTTATTAATTCTTTATTGTGTAAAAATTTTTTACAGGTACCCGTTAAATTTTTTGACTGGTGCTGTAAATTTTTTTTACTGGTTAAATTTTTTGACAGGTCAAAATTTTTAACTAGTTCATCAATTTTAATTAAAAAATATTTATTTGCATTTCCATTATCTTTTTCAACTTCTAAAAGCCCTATTTCGATTAACCTTTTAAAAGCACTCACTATCGTTGGTCTACTAACCCTTAATAAAGCTGATAATTTTTCTTGTGATGCATAAAAATAAATTTCATTATTCTCATTTACCCATTTATTTGATATAGATAAACGCCAGTTTTCCATACAGATCATATAAACTTCTCGCTCTATAGGTTTTAAATCAAGTTCGTATATTGATTTAGGCATCTTAAAAAAATTACTTTCTTCTATATCGCTTATTTTTATTCTTGATACTTTCATTCTATTCACCTACTTAATATTTAATATTACTTAAATTTTTCTAATAATATTTTTCTTCTGTGCCATAATATAGAATATCCTCTGTTACTTATGTAAATAATTTTCAGTTGCAATTTAAAGAATATATGTTTTAATTTTTTTATATTCTTTTTTATTCTCATATCTTGACCTCACTTCTCATTTTTTAAAACCTCTATTTATTTAATATTCATAATAACTAATACCTATGCTATAATAATTAAAAAATATGAAAGGAAATTTTTATGTCTTATAATTACAAAAATCAAAATTATTCAACAACTATATATAAAATTCTTAAAATTATTGATTATTGCTTTGATACAAAAACATTTCAATATCCTCAAAGTTTTAATAAATTAAATTTATATCCTCACAAATTAGAATTAATTTTATCTAATCTTCAAAATGCAGGATTGATTCAAGGTATTACAGAACCTCATCCTAACCACTTAGCTATGATGCCTATATTAGATTTTAATAATTTAAGTTTAACTCTTGATGGTATGCTTTTTCTTGAAGAAAATTCATCAATGAAAAAAGCTTACAGAGCTTTAAAAGAAGTTTTGGATTGGTTACCTACTTGATAATAATTAAGATTTAGCTCTATCAATTTCATTAAAGTTGGAATTTCATCAAATGTTATTGGAATCTCTGCATTTAAAATCTCTTCTGAAACTATTTTTGAAATTTTTTTTAAATTTTCATATCTTTCCCTTAATGAAATTTCATTTATATCCATTGTCCACACTCCTTTCTACGATTATATTTACATTATTTTTAAATTATTTATATGACTTTCATTTCTCATATTTATATAAATTAATTCGTGTATACTATTTTGTATATCTAACGTCTAAAAAAATATCAATTTTTAATTTTTTTGAAATTTCTATTAATTTATCTTTTTTAAAAGAAATTTTACCTTTTTTTAAATTCCATAAATGATAGTATAAAAGCTGTTTTGACATATCTAGTTCATCTGCAAATATAGGTATGCTTTTATACTCTTTTTTTATTTTTTCAATCACTTGTTGGTAAACATCCATTTTTATCACCTCAACCCAAATATACTATATTGTATACAAAAAGTCAAATGTTTTTTTTATAAAAAATAAAAAGACCCTCAAAAAGGTCTCTCTATATGTAAATTTTATTATTTATAATAATATTATTATTCGTTACAAATACATTTTTTATAATATATTTCTATTCTTCAATGTTTTCTAAAAAACTCCATATATTACCTTCTTCTAATTCTAATAATCCTAGTGTAATCATTTCATTAAAATCATCATTTTTGGATTCTTCTTCATCTACTAGCCAATCATTTCCTTCTTTTTTTAAATAAACATTAATATTCTCTTTTGAATATTTCAAGTACTTTGAATTTAGTTTTTTTTCATAAAAATTATTTAAAAATTCATCTTCTTCAATCTCTCTAGGCTCTGCATAGAATATTTGATAAACTATTGACTCAAAAATTTTTTTTCTAAGTTCAGGATAATAATGTGACAATTTAGGGGCTTTCATATCTAAATTTATTACAGCTGTGTCTCCTTCTACTTTAGTACTATTGATTTTATAAGTCATTTTCTTATGTCCAGATCTTAATATATCTAATATCACTAAATCACTAATAAATATTCCGAAATATTGATTCAAATTCCCAATTTTATCCTCATTTCCACTTTTTAATTTTTTTAGTTTTCCTTCAAAATCTTTTTGTACTTTCGTTGTTCCATAGCTGATTAACGAAATTGTAAGTAACAATCCTACTAATAGTTTTTTCAATCCAAATCACTCCTTTATTTTGTAAGTGTATTATATCACAAAAAATACAAATTTAATATTTTTTTAAGAGTTATTTTCAATTATAATAATTTTATTTTTATAATATAAATATCACACTTTGGTAAAAATAAAAAAGCCCCATATATGAGGCTCTGAGTTTTTATTATCAACTTATCTTAAATGCACTCCTACTTTTCCTGTTTTTGAGAATATATTATCTACTATTTTTAATACTAATTCCACTTA
>JAGOWQ010000071.1 GCA_018060185.1 Leptotrichiaceae bacterium
TCCCAGAAGGAACAAATGAGCCTATGGAAGTTTTAGAGATTATCATGGAACTTTGGGAAAGATGCGATAAAGACAGAGAAATCCGAGCTATAGGAGTTTCCCTTGGAGAATTTAAAAAAACAAAAGTTAAGCAGATTGCCCTTGGAGAAAACTACGACATGGATAAGGCTTCATTTCATTACGCATAAGATAATCTAAGTTCTTTCAGAACTAAAATTATCTAAAAAATTAAACTTGCTAAACTAAAGGCAGAGATAAGAAATAAGTTTGGGTACAAGGTTATTGAAGAGACTATTGATTGTGAAAAGGATTCCACTTCGTTACACATAAGATATATCTAAGTTTCTACGAAACTAAGATTATCTAAAAAAGGGTAAGGATGGGAAGGTTGTGAGGAGGACTTATTTGAGGATATGAGGGGGAAACGGAGGAAATAAAAAACAGTTTCTATTTCCTCCTGTAATTTATTTAATTCTTAGATATTCATCATATCTATTTAAATCATTAAATATACTT
Organism: Leptotrichiaceae bacterium; assembly: GCA_018060185.1. Taxonomy (GTDB): domain Bacteria; phylum Fusobacteriota; class Fusobacteriia; order Fusobacteriales; family Leptotrichiaceae; genus JAGOWQ01. The sequence goes on from JAGOWQ010000071.1 coordinate 517, forward strand.
TTAGTTGCAAAATAAAGAGTCTCTTCTCTATTAAAATCTAAATATGATAGAAATAGATTACTATCAAAATTTGTATTTGAATAGCCTTTATAATAGTAGCTATAGTACCTTTTTCCTTTTTTATTAACTAAGTCATAAATTTCTTGATTATTATATTTGTCTTTTAATTTTAACAATTTTATATAATTATCCAATTCTTTATCTGTCAAATTGTATACTAAATCTACTTTTTTATTAAAATTATCAATAGAAAAATCAATGTTATCACCTATTTGTTTATTAAACGGAGAAATTATTGGTGTAAAATAATTTGCCGATTTTCCTTCCGACTTATTACAACTATGACAAGAAGAAATCAAATTATAGGGATGCATTGATAAAAATGGATATTTTGAACGAGGGAGAAAATGTTCTATCTCTTTATTCCCATTATTTGTTATAGTGTCTGTATCACAATATGGACAAACGTTCAAATCATTTTCTTTTTTAAATTTAGAATGAAATATTTTTCTATCATAGGTATTCCCTATTAAAAGATTCCAAATAGTCTCAGATACAAAAAATTTCTCATAGAAATACTTAGAAAATATTTCCTTTAAGTCATCATCAACTTTTCTTTCTACAATACTAAAATTTAAATGATTTAATTGATTATATTGAATGAGATAATATTTAAATTGTGTTTTTATGTACCTCATACTTTTAGTAGAAATTAAATTATCTATATTTTCTGCTAGTCTTTTTCCATTTATTTTATTTCCAATCACTTTTCTAAATAAAATTTTACTTTTATCCTGTTTAAGAAATTTAGAATTATAGTAATCATATATACCAGAATATGATGTAACAGTTTTGGTATCAAATAAGTTTTTGTAACAAATTAATTCATCAAAAAAAGGAATAATCAATTTTTTATGAAAAATCTTTAATACTTTTTTATTTTCTTCATTTGTCACTTTCCACATTAATATCTAATCCTCCTAATTCCATTAATTTCTTAAAAACAAGAACTTTTAGATACGATTCCCCCATAATACTAAAGTAAAATTTTAATCTCTCCAAATCTTTATCAGCCATAAGTTTATAAATATACTCTTCAATAGAATTATCTGAAGAAACTTCGTTATTAAACATATCATTAATTACATTAATATCAGCCAAAAATGTAGATTCCTTTGGATGACATATTTTTTTAGAATGTTTGGACTCCATAAGAAGAATTTGACTAGGATTTAAGTTATTAATAAAAGTCCAATTATGACTACTTATAAGCAAATGAATTTCATATTTTTTAACCAATGTTAATAATATTGAAAAAACGTGTCTTGCCCATAAATAATTCAAATGAATTTCAGGTTCCTCAATAATTAATAGAGAATTGTCTTTTATATGAGATAGTATAAAGAAAATTCTTCCCAAAATTAATTTTTCTCCTGTACTCATATTTTCAATAGAATATTCTGGGGTTTTACCTAAATAAATATCATTTATAAAAAAACATCTATGCCTTATTAAAATTTCAAGTAATTCCAAATTATATTTTCTATAATTTATAAATTTAATCATATTGAATTTCCACTGAAAATCATTTATAGATTCTTCTATTATAAATTTTTTAAATATGTAACCATTTTCTATATTTTCTATTAATCTATTAAAGATGATATTGTATTTATTAGAAAAAGACTCCAATTCTTCATAAATTTCAGTATCTTCATTCACAGAAAATTTTAAATATGCTTTAATGTTACCATTAAAAGAAATATTCATATTCTGCAATGTAGTTTTAAAATTATTATTATTTGAGTATTCATCAAAAAATCTTATTATGCCTAGTGAAATTTCTAAGCTAAAGAAGGATTTAAAATAATGAGTATTATTTAGTTTCACTATATGCTCACAAGTAAAACTTCCATAATCTAAACCAAAATAATCAGAATCGAAAGCAGAGACTATAAGATTTTTAGGAATATATTCCTTAATAACATCAAATGTTATAGCTTCACATTCTTCTTCTTTTTGATGTTCTTTATAAAAATATTCACTTTTCCCTTTTTTTCTTCTCATTTCTAATAACAATTTTTTTTCGTTATTATTTAGAGTAAAATAAACACTATTTTTTAAGTATTCAATTTTAATTAAATTTCCCCCAATTTCATAAATTAAACAATATTCTGATTCAATATTTTCTTGCCGTATTTGAATAAATCTAAAAATTTTTGCTATAAAACTTAATATTGTTGTTTTTCCGCTACCATTACTTCCTATTAGTGTAGTAATCTTAGCTTTCCCATAAAATTTTTCAAATTCCTGTTCAAGTATCGATTCATCAAAATTAATATTTTGTCTGTTAAATTTTTTATAATTTTCAATATATAAGCTAATCAGTTTCATAAATCTAACTCTACACTCCATCTCTCTTAAAAGCCTCGTAATTTCTCAATAATAAATCTTCAAATTCATCTGTAATACTTTTCATCTTACTATTGTTTTGATGTAAATAAGCAAACTTAGGAGATTTAAAATATATTGGCAAATGATTTAAGTCTTTAGGGTATTTATTTGTTATTAAGGCTCTACAAATATTCATAAAAGCTTCTTCTTGATTGCCATAATTATCAATAGACTGGCTTTTCAAGTTTTTATATTCTTTAAAGTCCTCTATAATAAGAGTTTTAAATCTATTATTTACTTTAACTCTCTCTTTATTCTTTTTATAAAACATTGCAAAGTATTCTGAATCAAGGTATTCTCCAATAGTTATTGGCTCTTTTCTAAATTCTTTCTCCAAAACAGAGTGAACCATTTTTCTTATAGGATTATCTGAACTTATTGATTTTTTCTTTTTATATTTTTTGAAGTAAAAAACAAGTGCTAGTGTAATAATAATTACGATTATGAACATGGAGCCTCCTTCCACTACTAAGTATTTAATATTTTTATCACTTTAAATTTAAAAACTATTGAAGTTTTTTTAATAAAAAGTATTAGTTCTCTATTTTCCTCACCTATAACCAAGAACTTATACGTTTTGGAAGTATATGTTTGTATTCTTCAATAAATCTTGTTACTTCAGATACTGTAATATGAATAATATTAGGATTGTTATTAGTATTTACTTCATTATTACTTGCAAACAAGAATACTTTCATTTCTTTACTTTTCTCTTCATAATCTATACCATTTAAAGAAACTTCTCCACTTTTAACTTGAACTCCATATAAGTTTCCATTTTCATCAACAAGTTCAAATTCTATTTTTTCAGTACTTCTCTTATTTGTAGATGTATAAACATACAAGTTAAATTTAACCTGTAAATAAAGCCCAACTATTTCTTCTATATCTTCAGCAGTAAAAAATTCAGTCCAGTCTTCAAGGTTTATTTTAAAATTACTATCTCCTCTAAATAATGAATCTGAATAGCTAAATAATTGTCCTTCTTTATCAGTAACGTTTTGAACTGTACTACTTGCAGAAAAACTCGCAATAATTTTTCCAGGAACTTCTGATATATGAAAGCTTTGGTCATAATATTCAACCTCTCTATAAAAACCAATATCATACTCTATATATTCTTCATTATTTCTCTTATATTTAGCTTCACTAGTTATTTTTGCAAGTTTATACAAAGAACCTACTCTTGTCCAAACATAATCTCCTATGTTCATTCTATCTACAATTATATTGGAAGCTGTCGAAAACCCTCGTGTTTTTTTATTGTTATCCTTTAATAAATTCCAGATAAAGGTTTGTATTTCTTTAGAATTTGTAACCTCTTCAGAAAAGTTATCTTTCGATATAGCTCTGCTCCAACCAATCCCAATTATTCCTTCTTTTACACAAAAATCAAATACCCCTTGTTGCTCAAATTTATAAATGCCATCTGTTTTCATATTTATTCGCCAAATTTTTCCCTGTGTAGTATCTTCCATTTTATCTCCCTATAAAATTAGCCACGCAATGCGTGACTAATTAATTTTTATTCAACTCACTATAATCAGCCCTAAAATAAACACTAACATCAGTTACTTTTAGTTTGTACTCTTTCAAAATCTTGATAATAAGATTTCTAATACCGTTACCACTCATATTAGTTTCAATCCAAATATCAGAATTATTCATTTTAAGTCTTGATAATTCTCTAAGTTCTTCAGGAGTTTTAGAGAAGTTTTTTCTTCTTTTTCCTTGCATAGATGGTTTAGTTATCATCGTTTCAAAGATATTTTTATCTTTGCTATAAAGTTCTTCACACAAAATAAGCAGCATATCTTTCCAAGTTTTTACATTATATGCTCTATCAAGAAGTTTAAAAGAAAAAGGTCTTTTATGAGTGAAGTCCTCGTATAAGTTATGTTCTATTTG
>JAGOWQ010000013.1 GCA_018060185.1 Leptotrichiaceae bacterium
ATATATTCATCAAGTTTTTCTTTTATTTCTACAGGTTTTAACAATGTTATATCCAAATTTCCTGATTTTTCTGGATCTTCATCCAAATCATCTATTAAATTCATACAATCTTCTATACATTGATCAAATAAATGAGCTATTATCAGGACTACTTATAAGTCTATAAACATCATCTTCTTCACTTCCACAAAATGAGCAAATGTGTCTTGTTTTTACCAATTTTTTCACCTCATTAAATAACTATATAATTTTATCTATTAAACCATAAGAAATAGCTTCTTCTGGTGACATGAAATTATCTCTTTCTGTATCTTTATAAATTTCCTCTACCGACTTTCCTGTGGCTTCAGATAAAATTTTATTCATTAATTCTTTTATTCTTTCTATTTCTTTTGCTTGTATTTGAATATCAGTTGCTTGACCTCTAGTTCCACCTAAAGGTTGATGAATCATTATCCTAGAATTAGGTAATGAATATCTTTTCCCTTTAGTTCCAGCAGATAAAAGTACTGCACCCATACTAGCTGCTTGTCCTACACAAACTGTAGAAACATCTGCTTTTATGTGTCTCATTGTATCGTATATTGCGAGTCCAGAAGTTATAACACCGCCTGGGCTATTAATATACATTAAAATATCTTTTTCTTTATCTTGTGCATCTAAAAATAACAGTTGGGCAATTATTGAATTAGCCATGTTATCTTCCACTTCTCCACTAACAAATATTATTCTGTCTTTAAGTAATCTCGAATAAATATCATAACTTCTTTCTCCACGACCATCATTTTCAATAACAACGGGGCTGTACATTTTAACCTCCTTATACATTTTATTAAAATCAAAATATAATTAAACTTTAATATTTAAAAATTATTTTATATACTAAAAATTTATACTATAAAATATATAATTTTATAGTATAGCTTTTTAATTATTTTGCAGATTCAACTAATACATTTACAGTTTTTCTACTTATTATTTGATGACTAATATTATCTAAGAAATTTTCATAATTCCCAGCTTTTCTAATATCTGAAATTATTGTTTCTTTATCCATTCCATACATAGCAGCCATTTTTTCAATTTCTTCACTTATTTCTTTTTCAGTTGCTTCAACATTTTCAGCTTTTGCAATTTCACTTAAAACTAAATCAGCTTTTACTGATTTTTTTGCTCCTTCTCTAAGAGATTCTTGCATTTGTTCCATAGTTTGTCCTGTCATTTCAAAATATTGATTTAAATTCATTCCTTGCATTTGCATTTGCTGAGTAAATCTATTTATTTGAAATTGTATTTCTCTGTCAACTAACTCAGTTGGAACTTCTAAATCAGCCCCGTCAACAACAGCATCTACAACTTTTCCTGTATATTCATTTTCTAATCTTGCTTCTTCTCTTTTTGTTATATTTTCTTTAGTTTTTACTTTCAAATCTTCTAATGAATCAAATCCTTGCTCTTTAGCTAATTCATCATTTAATTCTGCTTCTTCTTTTCTTTTTATTGAATTAACTTTTACTTTAAATAAAGCAGGTTTTCCAGCTAAATTTTCTGAACCATAATTTTCAGGGAATGAAACATTTACATCAAATTCATCATTTTTTTTATGCCCTACTATTTGCTCTTCAAATGTATCTATAAAACTTTTTGACCCTAACGTTAAATCAAATCCTTCAGCCTTACCACCATCAAAAGATTCCCCATCAATAAATCCTTCAAAATCTATATTTGTAACATCATTTAATTCAGCAGCTTCATCTGATTCTAACTCTTTTAATTTTCCAGCATTTATCCTTATTTTTTCTATTTCTTCGTTAACATTTTCATCAGTTACTTGAACACTTTCCTTTTCTATTTTTATACTTTTATAATCTCCTAATTTTATTTCAGGTAGAACAGGAATAGTAAATACTACTTCTAAAGAATCGTCTTTTATCTCAAACTTATCTAATTTAATATCGGCTATTGGTTTCAAATTATTTTCAGAAACTGCATTTTTATATGCATCAGATATTATGTGATTTAACATTTGTTCATTTATTTCATTTTTAAAAGTTTTTTCTATAACAGAAGTAGGAACTTTTCCAGGTCTGAAACCATCTACTTTTGCATCTTTAAAATGTTTAAATATATGTTCTTTAAAATGTTTAAATTCTTCTCCTGATTTTGTCACTTGAACTTCATAAGTTGTTTCGTTTAATTTTTTTACTGTTGACATTTTTCCTCCTAAATTATTTATATTCAATATTATTTACTAAAACATCTTTTTTATTATATCATATTTTATTATTTTTTTTTACTATTTAAAATCTTTTATTTTTAACTCTATAAACAAATCTGTTCTAACAGATTTAAATATTGGAGTATATACTATTTCATATTTTTTATGAACATTTCTAATTTTTAATTTATGCCCTAAATTATAGCCTATTACTGATATAATCCTTTTATTTTTTTTTATAAATCCCTTAAAATGTCTGTTATTTACACCAAATTTTGTGAAATTTATAAAACTTATATTATTATCTAAAAAATTAGGTTCATGATTATACAATCCAAAAGGAGATAGTCTATTAATATTTAGTAATTTATTTTTATTTATTTCTTCTATACTAAGTTTTGAATCTATAGATAAAATCTTCTCAACATTTAATTTATTTGCATATAAAAGCCTATTTTTCAAATATTTCTCAATGTCATTCAAATATTTTTCAGAAACCAAAAAGCCTGCTGCTAAATCATGACCACCAAATCTTTCAAATTTATGTGAAATTTCTTTTAACATTTCAAATATATTAAGTCCTTCTATACTTCTACACGAAGCTTTTCCATATCCATTTTTTAATGATATCAGTATTACTGGAATATTATATTTTATAGAAATTCTTGAACAAACAACTCCAATAACTCCAGAATGCCATTTTCTACTTTTCATAAATATATATTTAGGATTTTTTAATTTTTGTATTTTATCTTCTATTTCACTATATATTTCTAGTTCTAAGTATCTTCTTATTTTATTTGCTTTTTTCATTTCTTCTATTATAGAAAAAATATCATAATAGTCTTCTTGAATAAAAAATTCCACAACCATTTTAGAATTATCAATTCTACCTAGAGCATTAAATATAGGTGCAATATAAAATCCAATATCGCTTGCAGTCATATTTTTTGGATTTATTTTTACATAATTTATTATATACTTTAGACCTTTGACTTTAGTTTTTCTTAAATTATACAATCCTTTTTTTATAATATACCTATTTTCATCTATCATTGGAACTACGTCCGCTACAGTTCCTATCATTACTATATCTATATATTCAAAAATAATTTTTTTACTCATTCCTAATTTTTCATATATAGCTGTTGCCAATTTAAATGCTACTCCAGAGCCTGAAAGATTTTTATTTGGATATTTTTTACTAATTTTTGGATTTACTGTCAATAAATTAAATTCAGCGATATTATTTACAGGTCTATGATGATCTGTAATAATTATATCTATATTGTTCGATTTAAGCATTAGAATTTCCTCACTGGTACTTATACTAGTATCAACAGTTATAATTAGTCTTGTATTTCTTTTTATTAAATATTTTAGAAAATTTTTGTTTATTCCCACACCTTCATGTGCTCTATTTGGAATATAGTAATCTACATTCATTCCTAATTTTCTCAAAATTATTACTAAATAAGCCGTTCCTGAAATTCCATCGACATCATAATCTCCATAAATAATTACCTTTTCTTTATTATTTCTAGCTTGTAATATTCTATCAACTACTTCTTCCATTTGTTCAAATAAAAATGGATCATGAAGACTTTCATCTCCTGAATTCAAAAAATTTTCTACTTCTTTTTTTGAAATAATACTCCTATTTAATAATAATCTTGTTATTAATTCGTTTTCATGGAATTCTTCACTTTTAAATTTCAAATAATCATCGTCATAGTTTTTTAATTCCCATTTCACAAATTATTCACTATCCTTTTGTTTTATTTCATTTAATATTGATGCTATTTTTATTCCATATTCTATACTATCATCTAAATGAATTCTAACTTCAGGAACAAATCTAAGTGTTAATTGATTTCCTATTAATTTTCTAAAAAAACCTTTTAATTTTTCAAGATCATCAACAATTTTTTCTTTATTAATATTATTTTTTATATCTAATACAGAAAAAGTCAAATCAATATATCTTCCATCCTTTGTAATTTCAACTTTATGTACAGATAAAACATTTTTTAATTTTTCATTTTTTATTTCTGTGAGAAGTGCCATTCCTATTATCCTAGCTACTTCTTTTTCAATTCCTTTTTTTCTTCTATCATTCATTTTTTCACCTCATAATTTAATTTGTTTTTGTGAAACAATTAAACTACCTTGGTATTTCTTCCATGATATATGACTCAATTATATCACTTTCTTTAATATCATTAAAGTCTTTAATCTGGATCCCACATTCTTGTCCCACAACAACTTCTTTAGCATCATCCTTAAATCTTTTCAACGTTTCTATTTCTCCTTCAAATGTTATAATTCCGTCTCTAAGAACCCTTATTTTAGAATTTCTACTCACTTTTCCATCAACAACTATTGATCCAGCTATATTTCCAACATTAGAAATTTTAAATACTTGCTTAACTTCTATTCTACCTAAATATACTTCTCTAAATTCAGGATCTAACATACCTGTCATTGCTTTTTCAATTTCTTCTGTTACATGATAAATTACATTGTAATTTCTAATTTCAACTCCAAGTTTTTCTGCTTCATTTCTAGCAGGCGTTGTAGGTCTTACATTAAATGCTATTATTATTGCATTTGATGCTTCAGCAAGTTTAACATCTCCTTCAGTTACTGCTCCAGCACTCGACTGAATTATACTAATCATTACTTTTTCATTATTCAATTTTAATAAAGATTCTTTTAATGCTTCAACAGAACCTTTAGAATCAGCTCTTATTATACATTTTAATTCTTTTAATTGTTGGTCTTCTAATTCTTGAGATAAACTTTCTAAAGAAATATGTTTCTTTTTATTTTGCTCATTTGCTTTTTTCTCTTTCAAAAAATCTTCAACAATTTTTTTAGCTTGCTTATCATTGTTTACACCATAAAGAACATCTCCAGCATTTGGAACAGTATTAAACCCTGTAATTTCCACAGGTTGTGATAAAGTACTTTTTTCAATTTTATTTCCTCTGTCATCTAGCATTGATCTTACTCTACCATGTGATTCTCCTGCTACAAATATATCACCTATTTGTAATTCACCTTCTTGAATTAAAATATCTGCAACAGCACCCATTTTAGGGTCAAGTCTTGATTCTATAACCACTGCTTTGGGTCTTTTCTTAGGGTTTGCTTTTAATTCTTGTAATTCAGCTGTAATTAATATTGTTTCTAATAATTCTTCCAAGTTTATTTTCTGTTTTGCAGATATTTCAACAAACTCTGTGCTTCCTCCCCAATCAGGAGACATTAACCCATACTCTGTTAGCTCAGTTCTAACTCTCATAGGATCTGCTCCAGGTTTGTCGATTTTATTTATAGCTACTATTATTGGTACTCCTGCTTCTTTAGCATGAGAAATTGCTTCTACTGTTTGAGGTTTTACCCCATCATCAGCAGCTACTATAAGAATCGAAATATCCGTTATATTTGCTCCTCTTGCTCTCATTTCAGTAAACGCTTCATGTCCTGGAGTGTCTATAAATGTTATTTTTTGTCCATTCCAATTTACTTGATAAGCTCCAATTTTTTGAGTTATTCCCCCAGCTTCTCCTTCAATTACATTAGTATGTCTTAAAGCGTCAAGCAATGAAGTTTTTCCATGATCAACATGACCCATTATTGTAATTACAGGTGCTCTAGTTATCAAATCCTGATCTTTATCTTCAAGTTCAAGATGATATTTCTCACCGTAGCTTATTTTTACTATTTCTTCTCTTTCAATTATTACTTCATGTTCAAGTGCTATTTCTTCAGCCTCTTCAAATGTTAATATAGCATTAGCAGTCAGCATTTTTCCTTGCATAAAAAATTTCTTTATTATATCAGAAACATTTACCCCTAGTTTTTCAGCTAAATCTTTAATAATAATTTCTTCTCCTATTGTTATCATACCAATAGTTTCTCCTTCTAATCTAACAATTTCATCTTTGTGTGCTTTTTCATATTTCTTCTTATTTTTTTTCTTTTTATCATCTTTTCTAAAATCTGATCTTAATTCTCTTAATTTTTTTTCTTCCTCTTTTTGTTTTTTTTCTTTTTCGTATTTTTTCTTATCAAATTTTACTTTATTGACTTTAACATTTGCTTTTGGCTTTTCAGAAATTGGTGCTACAACACTAGATACATCGTCTTTTGGAGCTTCTTTTCTTTTATTATTCACAAAATTTCTTCCATCTTTTTGACCATCTCTACTTTGAGGAGTTCTATTTCCATCTCTTTGACCGTCCCTATTTTGAAAGTTTCTATTTCCGTCTCTTTGACCATCTCTACTTTGAGGAGTTCTATTTCCATCTCTTTGACCGTCTCTATTTTGAAAGTTTCTATTTCCGTCTCTTTGACCATCTCTGCTTTGGAAATTTCTATTCCCCTCTCTTTGACCGTCTCTATTTTGAGGAGTTCTATTTCCATCTCTTTGGTCATTTCTATTTTGGAAGTTTCTATTTCCGTCTCTTTGACCATCTCTATTTTGAGGAGATCTATTACCATCTCTTTGGTCATTTCTATTTTGGAAGTTTCTATTTCCGTCTCTTTGACCATCTCTACTTTGAGGAGATCTATTACCATCTCTTTGGTCATTTCTATTTTGAAAATTTCTATTTCCGTCTCTTTGACCATCTCTGTTTTGAGTATTTCTATTACCATCTCTTTGGTCATTTCTATTTTGGAAATTTCTATTTACATCCCTTTGACCATCTCTATTATTTCTTTCAAATGCTTTACTGTTATCTTTTTTATCTGTATGGAAGTTTTGATTTTTTATTTCTCTATTTTCTTTAAACACAACTTTTTCTTTTATAATATGCTCTTCTTTAGGTGCATTAGTTTTTTGTTCTAAAGATTCGATTTTTTCTTTTTTAACATTAGATACATTGTTAGTATTATGTTGACTCAAATTTTTAATTTTTGATTTTATAAGAGCTATTTCTGAATCTGTTAATTTATTAAAATGAGAATCTTTACCTGCTATTCCAATCTCACTAATTTTAGTTTTAAAAGTCTTATTATCATATCCCATTTCCTTAGCTAGTTGATATACTTGCATTTGTCACCTCCACTTTATTTAATATTCCATTTACTACCTTTTTACCAAAAATTCCAACTATATTTACATCTCTTGAGAAAATATCTGTTAATTCTTCTTTTGTTTCAATAAATATTATAGTTATGTTATGTTTTTCTTTTAGTTTTATAAATTCCAATATATATTTTTCTTTTATATCTTTAGGTAATATTACTAATTTTACTTTTTCTTTTTTTATAGATTGGATATTTTCTTCAACACCGAATACAAAAAATTCAGAATTTTTCATTGGTCGTATAATGTCTATTATATTTTTTTTTTCTATTTTTAATTTGTCTAACATTTCAATTAAATACTTAATTTCAATATCGTATTTTTTATGTTTTGATAGTTTTTCTATGCAATTTTTGCTTTTACATACATAAAAACCTCTATTTTGTATTTTCATATTGTCATCAAAAGTATATTTATTTTCTACTTTCGATATTCTGAAAAAATTTTCTTTTTCATTTTTTTTTTTACAACAGATACAAGTCCTTTCAGGCATATATTATTCTTCACCTTCAATTTCATCTTCGTATACTTCTTCATCTTTTTCAATAGTATGAATATCTATTTTAATTCCACATAATCTTGCAGCAAGTCTTGAATTTTGACCTTTTTTACCTATAGCCAGTGAAAGTTGATTTTCCTCTACTTCAACTTTTGCTATTTGCTCATCATTTTGCTCTATTATTTCTACTGATAAAACTTCGGCAGGATTTAAAGCATTTTTAACAAAGTATCTTATATCTTCATTCCAAAGAACTATATCTATTTTTTCACCTTTTAATTCTTCTATTATACTTTGTATTCTCATACCATTTTTACCAATACATGCTCCTTTTACATCTAAATTTTCATCTTTTGAATAAACTGCTACTTTAGTTCTACTACCAGCTTCTCTTGCTATTTGCTTTATTTCTATAGTTCCATCTTCTATTTCAGGGATTTCCAACTTCAATAACCCAACCATCAAATCTTCCACTCTTCTAGATATAAAACTTTTAGTATATTTAGTAGATTCTTCAACACTACCTACAAAAATTTTAATTCTGTCTCCTTGGAAAAATTTATCAACTTCAGATAATTCTTTTTCAGGAACAATAGCTTCAAGACCATTTATATCAACGTATAAATTTCCTTTTTCATCAGTTTTTCTGACAGTGGCAGATGTTATTGTATTTTCTATTTGCTTAAATCTATTAAATACATTTTTCTTTTCACATTCTCTTACCTTTTGCACTACTATCTGTTTGGCATTCTGAATAGCATTTCTTTTAAAATTTTCAGCATTTATTTCAATATCTATAGTGTCTCCTACTTTAGATCTTTTCTTTAATGATTGTGCGTCTTCTATACTTATTTCTTCATCGTTATTACCTACTTCTTCTACAACAACTTTTCTTGAAAATACTTTTACATCTCCTGTTTCCCTATTTATAGAAACTTCAGCATTATCTCTCTCTCCATAATTTTTTTTATAAGCCGCCATTAATGCCGTTTCAATTGCTTCCAATAGTTCTTCTTTTAGTATTCCCTTTTCTCTTTCTAATTCATCTAAAGCCTCTAAAAAGATTCTTTGATCCTTTGCTTTCATTATTCCTCCTCGCTATTTAGTATACCTCTTGGCATTTCATATATCAAATTTGACTTTTTTAATTTATTTATTGGAATTTCTACAGTTTTTCCTAAATTTTCATCTAATAAAAATATTGTATTATTTTCAAATTTTTCAATTTTACCTTCAAAAGTTTTTTTATTTTCAATTTGGCTTTTAGTGTACACTTTTATTTTTTCCCCTGAAAATCTAACAAAATCGTTCTCTTTTTTTAATTTCCTTTCAATTCCAGGTGTTGAAACCTCTAAAAAAAACTTTTCTTCTATTAATTTGTCTGCAATTCCGTCAATTTTTGTACTAAAATTTATGCAATCATCTAAACTTGTTTTTCCCTCTAATTTTTCAACATAGACTCTTAAATAATTATATCCTCCTTCTTGAACATATTCTACATCTGAAAGTTCTAAATTCAAACTATCTAAATGATTTTGAATATCTTTTTCAAATTTTTCCAAAATTTCCACCATTTTTCACCTCATATTTAAAACTAAAGAGTGGGATAACCCACTCTTCGTCTCTGATATTTTGCTTTTGGTAACATAATAACATATTTTGATGTATTTTGCAAGTCTTTTATTGTATAGTTTATAAATTTTACGTATACAAAAAACTTAATTTTAAATTCAATATATTGTAGGTTTTATATTTAAATACAACAGTTTTTTAATAAAACTATTATATATATTTTTTTATAATTTCATTTACTTCTTCAGATTTTTCATTTATATAATTGCTAAAATCCTTTATTTTAGATTTTTTCTTTGAACTTGCTAATTCAAATAACATTTTAGGTAAATCATCCTCTAAAATAATAGCTTTTCCTGAATAAATGATATTTTCATTTTCACTCAATAATGTGTATGACAATTTTTTATTTTCATTTACTGTTTTAAATCTTCCAGAAAAACCAAAATCACCTTTAAAAGTTAGGCTACATGAATTTGGGCATCCTGAGATTCTAAGCAATGGTAGTTCACTTTTTAAATTTGGATCTTTTAAATTAAATTCTTCTATTATTTTATTAAAAGTAGATTTACTTGAAGTCAAAGCAAGTCTACATCTTGGAATTCCCGTACATATAATACTTTTTTCTAAGTCACTTATTATAAGTCTTTCAGAGAAATTTTCTAAAACATTAATAATTTCATCTCCATTTAAATCGAAAATAATAATATCTTGATTGTTTGTAAGTTTTATTCTTACTTCATGATTTAAACTTTCTAAATAACTAATTAATTTTTGGAGTTCTCCTTTTCTTATTACTCCACCTGAATATTTAAGAATTATAGAATAAATGCCTTTTTGACTAAAACATTCTGTCATATTTATTAAATATTTTTTATTTATATTTGTATTTTTAATATCAATTTTTTTTGCCCATTTTTTTTCTTTATATTCTATTATTGCAGAAGAATAAAGTTCTTTTATATTTATCAATGAGTCAATTTCTTTTCTCGATTTCTTCAAATATTCTTTATATTTTTCCTCAAATTTATCTATTCCAAGAAGTCTATTAATTGTTCTTAACCTTGCTCTAGGATTTTTCATATCCATATTATCTTTAAACATCATTACAATAGCCCTCATATAATAAACCATTTCATTTGCTTCTATTATATCACTGTATTTATACGGATTTTTCATCGAAAGATTTAATCCAAAATCAAAATAAATCTCAAAATAATTTTTATTATTTATTTTCTTTGCAATAAAACCCATATCAGAGTACTTAGCATTGGCACTATCTTTCATAGAATTTGATACAGCAAATTTTAATTTTCCAGGAAGACTGTAAGTTTCTTCATTTTGAATTAAATAGTCAACAGATCCAACGGCATACGGTATAACGTCAAATTCTTCGTCTTCAAATCCACTGTAAGATGACACAATCATTGATCTTATACTTTTTCCACCTACTGCTTGAGTGTAAAGTTCTGATTCTTCCAATTCATTTATTACATTAAATACATTAATTCCTTTTATACCTCTCAACTGAAGTCCATGCCTAGTTGTAATTTTTATTTCACCATCACCGTATTTTACAGATAAATCATTTATTTTCTTTAGTTGTTTAAGTGTAATAATTCCTGCTCTTATTCTAGGTCTTATAAAATATGTATTTTCACCTCGTTCGAAATAGACACCATTTATAGGTCCTATAGTTTTAATAGGAATTTCTTTTTCACCTAATTCTAAATGTTTTTCAAAATCTTCTTTAAATTTGATTAACATTTTTTTTCTTAATTTTAAAAAACGTTCTTTTAATATATCCACCAATATCTCCTTTTCAAAAACTGACATTTACTTTATAATATATCTAGTCAATCATATAAACTTTTAGAGCTACTTCTTCATCAAATGGTATAGGTATAGCAATAATTTTTTTACCAGCATCTATTAATCTTGCTATTACTTCACTTTGATCTTTTGGTAGATATCCAACTTTTTCCTTATTTTCATTGAAAATTGCTACTGAATTTAATGAAATACTATTATATTCTCTATATAAATCTAAAACTGTGGCATCCCTCATTTTAAGATTGAAATTTCTAATATATCTTATTCCTGATAGGTAAGAGTCCATTAAAAAAATATGTTTTGTCTTTCTAGTATATTTATCAATTAATATTTTTGAGTATTCAAACATCATTTCTTTTCCAAGTCGAATTTTTTCTTCACGACCATTTTTTTTCTGTATGACTAAAACACCATTTCCAAAATAATATTCATTTACAGTAAAATTCCTCTGATTTTTCAGAAATTCACAATATTCCATAATTTCTTCATAGATCATTACCTCTTTTTGAGTTATCTGAAATGATCCTTTTTTTATTTCAATGGAATCGTTTTCTATATAAGAATAATAAATTCTACCATCTGATAGGATTTCTATATCATAATTTCCTCCATAATATAGCCCCTCAAATTCTAGTTTTATACCATTAAATTTACTTGATAACATATTTCACCTCTTTTTATCTTTGTTACTTTTATCTTTCATTATTAATTATTATAATCCTTTTAATTTTCCTTCAATAAATAATTTCAGATTATTTTCCACTACTTCAAATAATCTTTCTAAACTTTTTTGCGATTTCCATGCAATATGTGGAGTTATTGTCAAATTATTTAATTTAAATAATTTTGAATTTTCTTTTGGTGGTTCTTTAGACATAACGTCTATTGCAGCTGATCTTATAATATTATTTTTTAATGCTTCATATAAATCTTCTTCGTTTATTATTGGTCCTCTTCCTAAATTTAAAATAATACTATTTTTTTTCATTATCTTCATTTTATCTAAAGTTATTAAATTTCTTGTCAAGTCATTAAGAGGGGCATGAATAGAAAGTATATCACACTTTTTAAGAACATCATCTAACTTATATCTTTTTACATTATTATCGTATTTTCTTCCTGGAATCTCCGCAATCATTACTTTCATTCCTAAAACTTTTGCTATTTTTTCAACTTTTTTACCTATGTTTCCATATCCTAATATTCCAAGGATTTTATCCTCAATGTCATCAATAGGATAGTTTTGATGTTCTGAATATGTTATTTCATTCCATTTATTATTTTTAACTTCATCACTATATCTTGTAACCTTTGTTAATTCATTTAACATCATAGTAATTGTAAGTTGTGCCACAGATTTTGTTGAATATCCAGATACATTTGATACAATTACACCCTTTTTATTTGCTGCATCAACATCTATATGATTAAATCCAGTAGCACTTAGCAGCACTAATTTTAATTTTTGTGCTTTTTCGATTTCACCCTTACTAAGTTTTACTCCATTTAAAATTACAACATCTGCATCTTTTATTCTGTCATCTATTTCATCTCTTTTAGTATTACTATACTCTATATATTCTCCATACTTAGAAAATTTTTCAACTAATTCTATTGACCCAGCTGTTTCTCTATCCAAAAAAACAATTTTTAATTTTTTATTCATCTTAAATACCAGCTTTCCATATTTTTAATATAATTTATAATATTTCAACATTAGAGTCTAATTTATAAATAACATCTTTTCTTTCAACTACTACTGTTACTTTTTTCATTAATTCTTTATCTTTTTTTATTTTCAATAATAACCTTCTAGCAGGATTTATAGCTACTGCATTTCCAACTTGTTTAAACATTGTAAAATCACCTGTTGTGTCTCCATAAGCGTAAGATTTACTTAAATCTATATTATATTTTTCACAATATTCATCAATTACTCTTTTCTTATTTTTAGCATCCCACATAGGTTTTACTTCTCCAGTAAAAACACCATTTTCATCTATAACATATTCAGAACCTCTAAAATCTGTTATCCCAAACTTACCTGCCATTTTTTCCACAAGAAAATCTGGACTTCCTGAAATAATTATAACTTTGTGGCCTTTTTCAAAATGATATTTAATTCTATCCCTTGTATATTTGTAAACTTTATCTCCCTTTAATTCAATGACTCTTCTAGCAACAAAATCCATATCTGCTTTACTATAATTTTTAAGTGCATCTACATAAGTCTCAACTAATTCTTCCAAGTAATCATCATAATCACCTATTCTTTTTTCCCATTTTATAAATTTATCTTTAACTTTTCCTTCCCATGTCATCATATTAATATACTCATATTTAACAAGCATTTTAAAGTGTTCTATTAGCAGACAATTTCTATAAATTGTACCATCTATATCAAAAAAAGCTGTTACATTTTTTTCCATTAAATCACCCCTATTGTAGTATTTAGTATTTTATTATTAAATTATATATTTAATATTAAATTTAATCTATAGTTTAAAAATATTATAAATAATATTAGTGTTTATAACTCTAATTTCATAGTATATTTTTAAAATTATTATATTTATATTATTATACCATATTTTATATATCTATAAAATATTTTACATTAATAAATTTAAAGTAAAATTTTATATTATATTTTAAAAAAGCTGATTTTACTAGTTAATTCCAAATTAAAAAAATTTGAAATTTTAATAAAATCAGTTTTATTTAGTTAATAATTTCTATATCTATTTATCTTTCTTTTCTAATTCTTTTCTTTCTCTTCTTGAAAGAGTTTTTTTTCTTGAACCTGCATTAATATTTTTAGTATTTGAAGATTTTGGTTTTTCTTGTGATCTTGAATTACTATATTCACTATCCTCAATAGTCGTTACGCCTTCATGCTCATAATTTAAATTAGTTACTTCTTCGTGTCTAAGATTTTCAGTATCTTCTTCGCCTCTTAATTTAAGTTTTAAAATAAAAGAACCTGTTTCTCTTTTTATAGCATCTATCATTTCATTATAAATGTCATAACCAACTATTTTATAGTCATTAATAGGATTTCTTTGTCCGTACGATCTAAGTCTTATACCTTCTCTTAATTCTGACAAATCTTTTAAATGTTGTCTCCACTTAGAGTCTAAAACTTCTAACATTATATATCTTTCAATCTTTCTAAATGTTTCTTCTCCTACAGTTTTTTCCTTTGAATTATACACTTCAATCAAATCATCAAAAACTTTATTAGCAATTTCTTCTCTATTCATACTCAATGTTTTTCCTGAAACTTCATAATCAAATATCTCATTTAATTTATCTTCAAATAAATTAATGTCCCAATTTTCTCTTTCTCCTAATAATGCAGTTCCAGATATATCGTCTATAGTATCTCTTATCATGTCTAAAATTTGCTCTTTTAAGTTTTCATTTTTCAAAACTTGATCTCTTTGAGTATATATTACTTCTCTTTGAGTATTATTTACATCATCATATTCAATTAAACTCTTTCTTGATGAAAAGTTTCTACTTTCAATTCTTTTTTGAGCATTTTCTACACCTTTTGTTATCTGCTTATGTCTAATTTCATCATCTTCGTCCATTTTTAACATTTTCATCATTGATTTTAATCTATCACCACCAAATAATCTCATAAGATCATCTTCAAGGGATAAATAGAACTCAGATGCCCCAGGATCTCCTTGTCTCCCAGCACGACCTCTCAACTGATTATCAATACGTCTACTTTCATGTCTTTCTGTACCAAGTATGAACAATCCTCCTGCTTTTAATACTTTTTCTCTATTTTCTTCACAATCTTTTTCATATAATTTCAAAGCTTCTTTATATTCTTCAGTACCTTTTTCTGCAACTTTTGCAGCGTATGACTCAGGATCACCCCCAAGTTTTATATCAGTTCCTCTTCCTGCCATATTTGTCGCAATAGTTACTGTTTTAAATCTACCAGCTTGTGCTACTATTTCTGCTTCTCTTTCGTGATGTTTAGCATTTAACAATTCAAAAGGTATTCTTTCTTTTTTTAGTAGTTCGGCAACATCTTCTGAATTTTGAATAGAGGCAGTACCAACTAAAACAGGTTGTCCTTTTTCATAAAGCTCTTTTATTTTGTTTGTTATTGCTTTATATTTTGCTCTTTGAGTCATGTACACAACATCTGCAAAATCTTTTCTAATTACTGGCATATTTGTAGGTACTACTGTAACTTTAAGTTTATAGATTTGTTTAAATTCATCTTCTTCAGTTTTAGCTGTTCCTGTCATACCTGATAGTTTTTTATACATTCTAAAATAATTTTGTAGTGTAATAGTTGCTAATGTGCTGTTTTCCCCTGCAACTTCTAGTTTTTCTTTAGCTTCTATTGCTTGATGAAGACCATCAGAATATCTTCTTCCTTCCATAAGCCTTCCTGTAAATTCATCAACTATTATAACTTCATTTTCTGAATTAATAATATAATCTCTATCTATTTTAAATAATTCTTTTGCTTTTAGTGCTTGAGTTAAAAAATGTGTTAATTCTACGTATTCTGGAGAGTACAAATTATCTATTTTCAGTATTTTCTCTACATTTTTAATCCCTTTATCTGTAACTGTAACTGTATGAGATTTTTCGTCCACTTCATAATCTTCCCAATCTTCATCTGGTATTACAGTATTTTTTTTATCTTTAATTTCTTCTGTTTTATAACTTCTTTTTAACATTTGAGCAACTGTAGCAAAAGTATTATACCACTCTGTAGTCTCTTCTGCAGCTCCTGATATAATTAGTGGCGTTCTAGCTTCATCTATTAAAATTGAGTCAATCTCATCCACAATAGCATAATTATGGCTTCTTTGGACTTTTTCATGAAGTTCTCCTACCATATTATCTCTTAAATAATCAAATCCAAATTCATTATTCGTTCCATATGTTATATCCGCTTTGTATGCTCTTTTTCTTTGTTCATTTGAAATATTTCCGACAACAACATCTGAAGTTAATCCAAGAAAATCATATATCTCACCCATAGTATCTCTATCTCTTTTTGCCAAGTAGTCATTTACTGTTACTACATGTACACCTTCTCCCGTGAGAGCATTTAAGTATATTGCTAGTGTTGACATTAATGTTTTTCCTTCTCCAGTTTTCATCTCAGCTATACTACCACTATGAAGTATCATTCCTCCTATTAGCTGTACATCATAGTGTCTTTTTCCAGTTATTCTTTTTGAAGTTTCCCTTACAGTAGCAAATGCTTCTACTAATAAATCATCTAATGTCTCTCCATTTTTCAATCTATCTTTAAATTCATTTGTCTTTTTTTGTAATTGTTCATCAGTTAAGTCCGCATATTCAGGTTCTAATTCATTTATTTTATCTACTAATTTACTCATTTTTTTTATTTCACGTTCATCTTGTGTTCCAAAAATTTTATTTCCTATATTTTTAAACATTTTATTCCTCTTTCTATAAATTTATTTTATTTTATTCTAAAATAAATTTTTTTACTCTCTGATTCTTAAATTATTTTTCATTATTTTATCAACTATTAATTTATTTTCTTTTTTATCTGATATTCCATAAATAACATATATTTTTTTATATATCAGTTCAAAATCACTATTTTTTATTAAATAGAAAATATTAGGATTTTTTGTAGATTTAAATTTTCCAATTTTTTCTAGTTCAGTATTTAATTCTTTTTTGTTTAAATTTCCTATTTTATTTAGTCTACCTATTATTTCATTAAGTTCTTCATGACTTAAATTATTTTCTTTTATAAAAATATTTAACTCATTTTTAAAATTCTTTGTTTCTAAAATTGAAGAATGACTCATCATAAAAATAATACATGTCATTATAAAAATAATTTTTCTTTTATTTTTCATAATATATAATTTCCTCTATCTATTAAATTTTTATAATTTTTTTTGTTTATAAATCGAAGTGTATTATATCATTATTTGATTAATTTGTCTATTTATTACTTAATAACAAGCTATTACAAAAAATATTTTTAATAATTACTATCGTTACACTTGTAAAATGTTTTTATTTATTGTATAATTTACGTATATTTGAATAATTTTTAGGAGGGAAACAATGGTTATAAAACCAAAATTAAAGGGGAGCTTAGCACTGACTAATCATCCTATTGGAGCAAAAGAGTTTGTAAAAAGGCAGATTGATTTCGTAAAATCACAAGATAAATATACTGGACCAAAAAAAGTACTAATAATAGGTTCATCTTCAGGATATGGATTAGCTTCTAGAATTTCTGTTGCATTCGGAGCAGGAGCTGATACTATAGGTGTCGCTTTTGAAAGAGGTATTGAAGGAAAAAGAATAGGAACTGCTGGTTGGTGGAATACTATAGAGTTTACTAAAGAAGCTAAAAAAGAAGGACTTTTAACTAAAAACTTTATGGGTGATGCTTTTTCTAACGAAATGAAAGAAGATGTTATAAAATATATAAAAGAAGAATTTGGTGGCAAAATAGATTTATTAATTTATAGTTTAGCAAGTGCTGTAAGAATAGATCCCAGTGATGGTATTATGCATAGATCAGCTTTAAAGTCAACTGAAAGAGAAATAGTTGGACCATCTATAAATTTGGAAAAAGAAACTATGGAAGAAACTGTTATGGATGTTGCAACTCCTGAAGAAGTTGCAAGTACTGTTAAAGTTATGGGTGGTGAAGACTGGAAATTATGGATTGAAGCTCTTGATAAATCTGGTGTTTTAACTGAAAACTTTAAAACAGTTGCTTATTCTTACTTAGGTCCAAAAGTTACTTATGGAATATATAAAGAAGGAACAATAGGTGCGGCTAAAAGAGATTTAGAAAATACTTCAAATGTATTGAATGATTTCTTAAAAGAAAAATATAATGGTGAAGCTTACGTTTCATTAAGTAAAGCATTGATGACTAGAGCAAGTGCTGTTATACCTATATTTCCACTATATGCAGCATTACTTTATAAAGTAATGAAGAAAAAGGGAATCCATGAAGGTACTATTGAACAAAAACAGAGATTGCTTAAAGATATGATGTATGGTGGAAAACCTGAATTTGATAGTCAAAGAAGACTTAGACCTGATAATTGGGAAATGAGACCTGATGTTCAATCTGAAGTTGAAGCTTTATGGGATCAAATAACTCCTGAAAATTTTAAAGAATTAAGCGATTATGCAGGTGCTAGAGAAGAATTTATGCAATTAAATGGATTTGATTTTGATAATGTTGATTACGATGCAGATATAGATTTAGACGAATTGGCAAAACTAAAACCATAATTTAATTCTTATAAATAAAAAATATTTTTACTTAATTTTTAGATATTTATAATTAAGTAAAAATATTTTTTTATTGTTAAAATATAAAAATTTCTAAGATATAGACTAACTGTATTTTACAATTAATTCTAAAAACCTTTCTTCTTTTATATATTCTTCATATAATTTTTTTTCTTTTTTTAATATTTTGGCAATATCTTCAAGAAAATAAGGTATCTTTTCTGCTTTTATTTCACCTACAACTTCATTTAATTTTATTGTTTTATTTAGAAATTCACCCTTTGCAAATATAGTGAAATAATCCCCATCTTTTTTCTTTTTACCACTAAATCCTAATTTTGATATTTGATGAGTAGCGCAAGAATTCGGACAACCAGATAAACTTATTTGTGGAATATAATTTGTCAACTCAATTTTATCATTAAAATAATCTAATATAGAATCTAATATAGGTGGCGTATCTAGTATACCTAAATTACAAGTTGACTTTCCTACACAAGAATATGAATTCAAAAATTCATTACCGCTGTAATAATTTTTTGAAATATTTTTTAATTTTAATAAATCATCCATTTTAAGATTTCTAACAAATATTTTTTGATTACTTGTCAATCTCAACTCTACTTCATAATCTAATTTTTTAATAAAATCTGATATTTCATTTCCATCTTTTACATATATGTCACCTCTAGGTGGTCTTAAATAATATCCGTATTTACCGTCTTCTTTACCTTTTACTATATTAGAATCTAATATTTCTTCATTTTCATTTTTATTTTTTGATTTTTTGGAGTAATTAATAGTACTCTGTTTAGTATCTATTATTTTTCTTGTTATAGTTTTTAAACTTTCGCCCTTTTCATTATATACATCTCCTAAATATTTATTATACAGTTTTAAAAATTCTTCTTCACCAATATTAATTAAAATATATCTAAGTCTTGCTTTAGACTTTACAGTTCTATTACCATGATCAGAAAACAAATTTCTAATTGCTACAACTTGATATAAAATTTCATCTTCTTCAATAAAATCTTTTAAAACTATAGATTCTTTTGCTGTAGGGCCTAGTCCGCCTGCACCATATACTCTAAATCCCTTTTTTTCATTTTTTATAACTGCTTGAAACCCTAAATCACTTATTTTAACATATATTGAATTTTCCTCTTTATTAGATAATGCTATTTTGTATTTTCTTGGAAGACCCATAAAATCTTTTCCTTCTAAAATATAATCTGTAATTATCTTCCCGTGGATTGTCACATCAAATACTTCTTCTTCAAAACCTGTTGTTGGAGGTGTTACAATAGCTCTTGCACCATTTCCACCAGTTGCCTTAGTAAAATATCCTTTTTTTGATATTTCTTCTAATAATTCTGCTATATCTTCTCTTTTAACTCCATGAAACTGTAAATCTTGACGTGTTGTTATATGTAATCTTCCATCTCCATATTTCTTTGACATCTTCAATAAAAATTTTAAATTATCTGGTGTTATTTTATTCTCTAAATATCTTGGTCTTATCATATACGTTCCCTTTTTACCTTCTGTATAAATACCAAAACTTGTTCTTATCCCTTCCCATTCTTTATTTTTTTCTTCATCAATTAATGAATCTCTAGTTAATTCAGCAATTTCTTTTAAATTTTTTATTGCACTTTCATCTTTTATATTAACCATCTATTCCTCCACATTATTCCCTAATTTTATATATTAAAAAACAAAAAGTCAGAATAATAATCATTCAGACTTTTATTTAATTATACTATAATATCATATTTATATGTATTTAGTAAAATTTATTATTTTTATATTTTAAATTACTTTTGATTATTATTGAACGTAAACACCAAAATCTTTATTATCTATTAAAATTTCCACTTGTTTATCAGCTTTTAATATAGGATATAGCTCTTTTAAGAACCATGAAACTAGTTTTTCATCTCTTAATATGGATGTACCATTATTAATGAATATTGAAACAACAACTTCTTTGAAATTTTTTTTAGCAAATTCTATATCGTGTATTATTTGTTCCTTTGTTTGACCTTCTGTACATATTAATAATAATGCTGTACGATATTCCTTTTTTAATTTTTCTAAAATTTCATCGTTTATAAAAAAATTTTTATTTAATATTTGCGTCCTATAATTATTGTCAAAAGTTTCTATTCCAATTATAAATCTAATTTCTTGATCAGAAAAAAAATCTCTTATTTCATTTAGCCTATTCAAATAACCAAAATATGCCTCAAAATATAATATTTTTATATTTTTATTTTCACATACCTCTTTTATCTTATACAATGTATCTTTGTTTAATTCAAATACAGATCCTGAATTTATTACCTCTAATACACTGTATTCTCCTGTTACTTTATCTAATATATTAAAATTTATTTCTATCATTTCATTTTCATTTTCTGTGTTATCTAATATATAATTACAAAATGAACATTTACCATAATTACAATTAAATCCTTTTAGTAATACTATTTCTCTAGGATTTTTTTCTTTTATTATACTATACCTTTCCATTTATACTTTCCTCTAACTCCTTAATTTTACCCTGTTTTTTCCATAATGTTGCAATATACACAAAAGGAGTGTCCATTACTGAAATGAATAATTCTAAAAAATATGTTGAAAATGCAATTACAAAAAGTTCTTTTATCCCGTATACTCCAGCAAAAGCAAGTATTGTAAATAATGAATTATCAATTATTTGACCTACTACTGTACTTAAATTATTTCTTATCCATATATCTTTAAAATTTGGTTTCCATTTCCTTATAATTTGATACGCCCAAACGTCAAATAGCTGTGAAACTACAAAAGCAGCTAAACTTGCAACTGTTATTCTTATAACAGATAATTTTGTTATCTCCATTCCAAATATTGCCATTAAATGTGTCTGAAATGTATCAGAAGTCGCAGGCTTAACTGCTAATGCTAAGTTCATAACAATTGTTGTGAAAATCATAGTTATAAATCCTATACTTACTAATTTTCTCGCATATTTTTTACCTTCTATTTCTGATAATATGTCTGACACTAAAAATACTCCTCCAATAGCTATATTTCCCATTGTAGTATCAACTCCAAATAAAGTCATCATTTTTAAAACTTGTATATTTGCTAACACTACTGATAAAGGAACAAACAATAACAATCCTACCTTTCCCCAATATCTATACGCTAATAATATTACAGTATAATTGAATAACAGGTACCCTAACCATATTAACTCATTCACTCCAAATTGAAACCCATTTAAAAAATTTAACATTACTCCTCCTAATTTATTTTATAATTTTTTACAAATTTAAAAATACGTATTCCTTTTGCAAGACATACGTATCTCAAAAGGTTTTTTTTAAAGATGGATTTTCCCAAACATCTTATTATTTAATACTTATATTGTTTATCATTGGTTTTTCTGTATTTATTTTGATATTATTTTATAAAAAATTCTACAAAATTTATTTTTTTAAATTTTTGCCTATTTTTTACTCCTTTTTACAATGCAATTATTGTATCATAATTAATCTACATTTTCAAATAAAAAATCGTGATAATAACTGAAAACAAAAAGTGGATAAATATATAATTATTTTCTAATTTTCTATTTGGTATTCTTCTTTACCTTCAGAATTTAAATTTATATATAATTCACATTTAATAGGTTTTCTATTAGGGCTAAATACAGCTTTTTTATTTACACCCTTAATATATTTTTCTTCTGAAACAAATGATATTTTTGATGAATTAAAATATATTTCTTTTTTATTGTTAGTGTCCTCATAAGTTTTAGATAGCTTTAATTTATATTCTTTATCTGAATTATCATATATTTTTATCCATTTATCGTAGTAAACTACTTTTAAATTTGTATCATACGCGCAAACATAATTTTCTTCTTTTAATTTAACGTTACCTACATTGTTTACAGTTGAACATTGAAATATTAAAATTGAAAATAATGCTGTTTTATATATTTTATTCATCTTTGATCGCTCATTTCTTTTGATATAATTTTGTTAATTCTACCATAAATTTAATATTTTATCTGCTTTTTTAACGTTTATTTTATTATTAATAAGAAATGCAACCTTATTTAATGGTAGCATTTTTAAATTATTATAATTTTATAAGTCATACATTTTATGTGTTTTATTTATTCTTAAATATATTTTATTGTAATTATTCTAGAATTAATAAATTCTATTGATAATTAAACATAGTTTTTGAATTCTTTTTTTATTTTAAAATACATATTTATTACATGAAAAATAATTTATTTATTAAATATATTATTCATTTTCATACATTGGTTCAACGTGTAAAGTTACACTTTTTATATAATCATATTTATGTTTTATAAATTTTGAAATGTTATTCGTTATTTCATGAGCTTCATCTACAGTTATATTTTTATTTATTCTTACATCTGCAGTTATAAATACACTTTTCCCTGAAGTTGTCATTTTAAAATCATGAGCATTTTCTACTCCGATAAATTCTGAAATATCTTTTTTTAATTTTTCAAGTAATTCTTCATCTTGAGAATCTAGTAAAATCAAAGCATTTTCTTTTATTACTTTATAACCTTCTTTCATAATATAAAAAGAAACTAAAATACCTACAATTACATCAAATATTGGATTAATTTGAGACAATATAACCCCTATAATTACTGATGTAGTAATTATAATATCAGCATTATAATCTTTTAGTAATGAATTTATAAGAGCACCTCTGTATTTTCTAGTTTTATATTTGATTAATAAAAATTGAAATATTTTTATTAATAATGATAATATTGTAACTAAAAATACTATGGGAGTTATTTTTATATTTTGATTATTTATTAAATTTATTATATTTTCTTGAATCATATTAAATGCAGTAATCATTATAAAAGTCCCTATTATAACGCTAAAAATAGATTCTATTTTACCAAGACCAAAAGGATGTTCTTTATCTTCGGGATTTCCGCCAACCTTTAATCCTAATATAACTAAAATATTAGTTATAAGATCAGATAATGAGTTTAATCCATCTGCCAACAGTGCAGCACTATTAAAAAATTTTCCTGAAATTATTTTTAGTAAAGATAAAATAATATTTATTACTATCGCAAATTTTGATACAAAAAGCATACTATTCTCTCTTTTTTTATGTTCTGTCAAATTAAGTAATACATATCCATTTTCAGTTTTTATAAATTTTTGTTTTTCAAGAAAATTATTCATTTTTTTATGATTTTTGACTATAATATTATCGTAATCATTTTTAATAAGCCAATTTACTGTACTTTTTAATAATATTGTCCCATATCCATTATACCTCAATTTTGGATTTATAAAAATTTTTTTTAACTCTACATTTTTACCTTTCAATGCAATAATTGCATATCCATATATTTTCTCATTATACATAAGAAAAAACAATTTGTCATTTTCAAAACTATAATTAAACTCAGAATCTAAATTTTTCAATTCTATTAATTTATCTCTATGAATTTTTAAATTTTCATATTGAATAACATACATAATAAAATCCCCCATATTTAATAAAAAAAGTGATAATTAAAATCACTTATAGCAATATTACAACTTCTTTTTTGTCATACATCAGACCCTCGAAAAAATCTTACCATCGGTTTCTTAAGTTAAAAACTCAAAAATAGCTACCTCGTAAACCTAGAGAAAACAACTTAGTGCTGCTTCGTTCCCAATCTGACACGGTTCGCTATCACTCTACAATACAAGACCATTTTATCAACATTTTTAAAATAAGTCTTTGACACTAAAATTATCCTCAAGTCTGATATCACCTCTACTAAAGCGGGTTGTAGATACAGGGCACCGCTAACTCCCCAGCTGTATGACAAGTTAGATTCTATCATTTTTTCAATATAATGTCAACTAATTTTGAAAAATTTGAAGGCATTTTATCATATGGATTTGGAAGCTTTGCATCTGTTATCATAATCCATCCTGCGTTTCTTTCTCTAGATAATTTTAAAACTCTCTTATAATCTTTTGGCTTTACATCATAAATAATATGATAAATATGCTTATAATTATTAGAATCATTTTCAAATTTTGATTTAGGTTTAGAAAATTTATTTATATATTCTTCTCCGCTTATTTCGCTTGTAACAAATATATCAGAATGAGGTGCTATTTCATCTGTTATTTGTCTTCCGGGATTGGATACAACCAAATAGTCATTTGAAATGTTCTTTACATGATTATTTAGTTCTTTTAAATATTCTACTTCATTTTTATTTTCAACTCCTATTTCATCAAAGAAAAAACCATTTAAATTCTCTTTTCCATAAAATTCAAAATATTTTTCTATGTCTTTATACACAGTATTTATAGATCTTTTTTGATAATTTGTTGGAATATATGCAATTATTTTTATATTTGATTTTTTAATTTTTTCTATTTGTTTGACATAATTTTCATCTCTTATTTCACCTGGTCCACTTGACGGATTTATTATTACATATAATATCTTATCTTCTCCCATTTCTATCACTTTTTCCCAGTATAAACTTCCTGGATAAGTATACGAAGTGAGTATTATTGATTGTTCTTTTGTTATTGAAGAAAATAAATTAAAACTTGTTAAAAATATTTTAAAAGCTATTAATTTTTTCATTATTTTATCACTTCAAATACTTCACTTAAAGGCCTTCGTTTTTTTGGAGTTATTTCTTCATTTCTATAACCAAAACTTACCATGACAGAAACACCATATTCTTTTAAATCCAACATACCTTTTTTTACTAAATAATCCTCAATTTTTTCTCTATTAAATCCTTCTATAGGACAACTATCTATCCCCAAAAAAGCTGCTGTTGTCATCATATTTGCCATAGCGATATAAGTTTGTTTTGATGCCCAGTCAAAAATTGTTCTCTCATTTTCAAGTACTCTTATATCTTCTTTTTGAAAATTTTCAAATTTTTCTGTTCTAAGCTTTACAGTATCTTCGTCATATCCTTTTATTTCATTAATATAAGTTGAATGAGAATCAGTTCCTATAACCCCTTTTTTAGCAAGTATTATTAATATATGACTTGCTCCATTAATACTGTTTATAGCACCCCATGCAAATGTTTTAAAATCTTCTTTTATTTTTTCATTTTCAACTAGTAAAAATTTCCAAGGTTCAAATCCATACGAACTTGGTGATATTCTTCCACTTTCAATTATTACTGAAAAATTTTCATCTGACACTTTTTTATTTCTATCATAATTTTTACAAGCATATCTTCTGTGGTGTATTTCTAATATTTCTGAAATTTTACTACTCATATTTTAATTATATGATAATAATTATATTACCATAATCCCCTTTCTACAAATTAAGAATTTTACTATTGATTTTTTATTTTTTCAAGTATTTTTTCATCAAATTTTCTATTTTTTAACATTTCTATTTCCAATTTATAAGGTGCAAATGTTTTAGATCCTTTTTCAGAAGTCAAAGGTACATAAGGAGTTTCAAGTATTTTAGGTAAATTAGCAAATTTTTCAAAATGAGCTATAGCATTTAAAGCATCAAATCCGATATTTCCAAATCCAAGATTCTCATGTCTATCTTTTCCTGCTCCTCTAATATTCTTGCTATCATTTAAATGAATTACTGAAATTTTATCGATTCCGACTATTTTATCAAACTCTTTTATTACACCTTCAAAATCATTAACAATATCATATCCAGCATCATGAACATGACAAGTGTCAAAGCATACAGAAATTTTGTCTTTTAGCTTAACACCATCTATTATTCTTGCTATTTCTTCAAAATTTCTCCCACATTCAGTTCCTTTTCCTGCCATAGTTTCAATGGCAACAGTTGTTTTCTGCTCTGGCACTAAAACCTCATTTAAACCTTCTATTATTTTATTAATACCAACATCTACACCCTCTCCAACATGTGCTCCAGGGTGTAATACTATTCTTGGTGCTCCAATTGCGTCTGTTCTTTCAATTTCTGTTCTTAAAAACTGTACTGCTATTTCAAAAGTTTCAGGTTTTATTGAATTGCCTAAATTAATAATATAAGGTGCATGAACAACTATATCATTTATATCAATATTATTTTCTATCATTAATTTTAATCCATTTTCTATATTTAATTCGTCAATGGGCTTTCTTCTTGTATTTTGTGGCGCACCTGTATAAATCATAAATGTATTAGCTCCGTATGATATTGCTTCTTCAACTGATCCCAAAAACATTTTATTACCGCTCATTCCAACGTGTGATCCTATTTTAAACATTTTTTAATTCCTCCTGTTTTTCTTTCATCTTATATAAAAATATTCCTGAAGCTACACTCACATTTAATGATTCAATATCTCCATATATAGGTATTATAGACTTAATATCTGACTGTTCTATCAAATAGTCAGAAACGCCTCCTCCTTCATTACCAAATATATAAGCATTTTTATCCTTTTGTATTATTTTTTCATATGAAATCGAATCTTTGTGAAGGGCAGTTGAAACTATTAAGTAATCATTTTTTTTTAAAAACTCTATAATATTTTCTGGAGTTTCATATATAATGTTTAATTTAAAAATTCCTCCCATTGTAGCTCTTACTGTTTTTGGATTATACACATCAACAGAACCCTTTGTTAATATTAAATTTTTAAAATTTACTGCTATCATTGTTCTCATTATTGTACCTATATTTCCTGGATCTTGAATGTCGTCTAATATCACCACATCACCATTTATATCAGAAATATTATTGAGATTTTTAGTATACAAAAACATTATACCTTGACTACTCTCTTGGGTGGACACTTCATCAAAAAGATCATCTCTTAGTATTGTTAAGTTGTCATGGTTTCCTATACTATATTTTTTATCAAAATATTCAAATTTTGATTCTTTTACTATTATTTTATTAAAATTAATGTCTTCATTTAAAAATTTTTCACCTTCTGCCTTGAAGATATTATTTTCATCTCTATATTTTTTTTTATCTAACTTTTTAAGTAATTTATAAAATTTATTATCAAAACTTGTTATTAAATCTCTCATTATTTATTTAACACTCCAATTTTTTCTCCACCTAGCAAATGATAATGAATGTGAAAAACTTCTTGTCCACCATTTCCATTTATGTTAGTAATAACTCTATATCCGTCTTTTGCTATTCCTAAGTCTCTTGCTATCTTTGCTAATACAAGTTGCAGTTTTCCAAGTAATAACGCATCCTCTTCTGTTGCTTCATCAAGATTTCTTATTTCCTTTTTCGGTATTACTAAAATATGGATTTTAGCAACAGGATTTATATCATGAAAAGCTAAAAACTCACTATCTTCGTAAACTATATTTGCAGGTATTTCTTTATCTATTATTTTTTTAAATATTGTTGACATACATTCTCCTTATTTCGTATTTTAAAATAAAAATTTTCTCATATTAAAAATTATTATTTTTTATTCTTCAATTTTACAAACTCTTTTAGCATGTCTACCACCTTCAAATTCTGTACCTATAAATGTATCCACACATGCCTTTGCTAGTTCGTCTCCTATTACTCTAGCACCTAATGCTATAACATTAGCATTATTATGTAATCGTGATAATTTTGCTGTAAATTCGTTATGAGCAAGTGCTGCTCTTATTCCTTCAACTTTATTTGCAGAAATAGAAATTCCTATTCCTGTTCCACAAATTAATATTCCATATTGAGCTTTTCCTTTTAATATATATTTGCTTAATTCCTTTGCAATATCTGGATAGTCTACAGAATCTAACGTATTTGTTCCTATGTTTATTACTTCATGCCCTTGTTTTCTCAAATGCTCTTTTATCATATTTTTCAAATCCACTCCTGCGTGGTCATTTCCTATAACTAATTTCATAATTTTAAATTCCCTTCTTTATATAGTTTATTTTTAAAAAAATATATACTAAAATAATCTTTCAAAAGATTATAACTAGTATATATTAAAATTTAACCTTTCAGTATAGCCAACATATCTTTTGAGATTCTTTTGAGATTGCCATTAATATCTATGAATACATTTGTTGTCTCAGCAATTACTTTTAATACATTGTTTTTATCATAAATTTCATAATAAAATTCTATTTTTATATTGTTTATTTTTTTGATTTCTACAAAAATTTCTATCTCATCATCATATTTTACAGAGTCAATATATTTTATATTTAAAGTTTTTACAGGAAGCATAAAACCCATATCTTCAATTTCTTTATAAGGAAATATATCTCTAAAATACTCTGTTCTTGCTACTTCCATCCATTTTAAGTAATTTGCATGATAGACTACACCCATATGATCTGTATCGTAATAATAAACTCTTATTTTAAAACTTTTTTTTCTTAAGTTTTGAATCATAAATTATAATTCCTTAACTTCTATTCTTACAGTTCTTTTTTCCTTTTTAGCAATAGAAGATATCAAAACTCTAAGAGAGCTTATTATTCTACCATTTTTACCTATTACTTTTCCAATATCTTCCTTACTTACATTTATCACTATATCAATCATTTTTCTTTTTTCATTACTTTCTATGGTATAATTACCATTTGCTTCCAATAAATTTTCTAACCAAAAATTAACTGTTTCAAAATATTTACTCATTTTATTTCTCCTTTCGCAATATCATAATATTCCAAGCCATTCTCTCTTTTCAAGAATGACAATTTCAATTTTATTTTCTTTAAGTTTTTTTATTATAGAATCCATTTCATCTATTAAATAAGAATTTGTTATTATTTTTATAATTCCTTTATGATTATCAAGAGTTCTTACATTTCCCGTTCCTTCATAAGCTTCAATAATTTTATTAATAAAATCTATATGTTCTTTTTTAGTTTGAATGATATATTCCCAGCTTTTCAAAATTTTCTCCTATTTTTTACTTATTATAACACAATAAATAAAATTTTCTAATTATTTTCTTTTAATATTTTTATAAAATCAATAAATTCTTGAACAGAAAATTCTTCTGTTCTAGCCAATTTTGATTTACCAATCTTTGTTAGAGCATCACAGACCATATTTTTAGTATATCCTAATCCCATCAGATTATTTCCTATACTTTTTCTTTTATTTGAAAAAGCAGATTTTAAATATTTAAAATATTCCTTTTCTGAAATTTGACTCTCATATTCCTTATTTTTTAATATTTCTATTTTTAAAAATGCAGAATCTACTTTAGGTACAGGAGTAAATTTTTCTTTTGGGACAGTAAACAGATATTCAGCATTAGCATAAAATTGAACTGCGTGAGTAAGAATACTCATATCTTTACTATTAGGTTTAGAAGATATTCTTTTTGCAACTTCTTTTTGAACCATTAAATAAATTTCTGAAATATCTTCTCTATAATCAATTAATTTATTTATTATAGGTGATGTAATATAATAGGGAATATTTGCTACAACTTTTATTTTTTTATTTTCTGCAATATATTTTAATAAATCAACTTCCATAAAATCTTCATTAATTAATTTAAAATTTTCATTATTTTCAAATTTTTTCATTAATTTGGGTATTAAATCTTTATCTATTTCAAAAGCAGTTACCCTTTTAGATTCTTCTATTAATTTACCTGTTAAAAATCCTAATCCTGGACCTATTTCAATAACATCTGTCTCTTTATCTATATTTGATATCTCTATTATATTTTCAAGTAAAGATGCATCCTCTAAAAAATTTTGTCCATATTTCTTTTTAGCTTCGTAATTAGCTCGATTAACTTTTTCCTTAGCCATTATATAATTCTTCTCCTGCTAAAGCAACATAAGGTATATTTCTATACTCTTGTTTGAAATCAAGACCATAACCTAAAACAAATTCATTAGGTATTTCAAAACCAACATATTGAATGTCTATTTCTACTTCTCTTCTTGATTTTTTGTCAAGTAAAGTGCATAAAGCAACTTCCTTTGCTCCTC
Source organism: Leptotrichiaceae bacterium (assembly GCA_018060185.1). GTDB lineage: Bacteria > Fusobacteriota > Fusobacteriia > Fusobacteriales > Leptotrichiaceae > JAGOWQ01. Next base: position 30,480 of record JAGOWQ010000013.1, read on the forward strand.
TTCCACCTAACATTTTAAGTACTTTTTTTAAAGTAAGACCAGAATCAACTATATCTTCTACAACTAATACATTTTTACCTTTAACACCATCTTCTAAATCTTTTATTATTTTTACTTCTCTCGAAGATTCAAAATCATCACCATAACTTGAGACTTGCATAAAATCCATAGTTAACGGTAATTTAATTTCCCTCACTAAATCAGCCATAAAAATAATAGATCCTTTCAACAAACTAACAACCACTAACGGAGTTTCATCATCTTTGAAATCTCTTGTGATTTCTTTTCCTAACTCTCTAATTCTCGAAGCTAGCGCTTCTTTTGTTATTAGTTGACTAGCTATTCCAAATTCCCAATTTCTTTCCATTGTTCTACTCCATTCTTATTTTATTATTTACTTTTAAATTTAATATATTTTATATATAAATAAAATATAATCCTTAACTATTATTCTAAGGATTATATCATTTTTTTATATTTTATTCAATTGGTAATATGCTATGTTTTAATTATTTATTTCAAATTATTTCTAAAAAAACTTTCAAATTTATCGTATGGAATTTTTCCAGCATTATTATCATATAAATCAACATGGCTTGCATCTTTAATGATAAATAATTCTTTATTTTTACTTCCAACTGCCTTATACGCATCTTCTGAGAAATAAAGTGAATGTGCTTTTTCACCCGCCACAATTAATGTCGGTATTCTAATTTCGCTTGCATAACTTAATAACGGCATATTCATAAATGATAGTGCACTAGTTAAAGACCAAGAACCATTTGAATTAATTGAACGTGCATGAAATCCACGAGGTTTTTTATAATAGCTTGCATAATCTGCTATAAATTTTGGTGTATTTTCATCTGGATTTTCAGGAAGTCCACCAGGAGTTGGTGTATTGTTTCCATTTTCTGCATCTATCCAACGCTGATTATTTAGTTGTTGTAATGTTTTAAATCTATCTTCAGTTGTCATACTATCGTTGTACCCCTTAGACATTAATCTAGTCATGTCATACATTGTTGATGTAGCAACTGCTTTTATTCTAGTATCCATAGAAGCCACATTTAATGCCATTCCTCCCCATCCACAAATTCCTAATACTCCTATTTTATCTCTATCTACAAAAGTTTGTAATCCTAAAAAGTCTACTGCTGAACTAAAATCTTCAGTGTTAATATCTGGTGAGGCTATATTTCTTGGTTCTCCACCACTTTCTCCAGTATACGAAGGATCAAAAGCTACTGTTACAAATCCTCTTTCTGCCAATGTTTGTGCGTATAATCCTGAAGACTGTTCTTTTACTGCTCCAAATGGACCTGATATTGCTATTGCAGGCAACTTTTTATTTCCTATATTTTTAGGAACATATAAATCAGCTGCTATTACTATACCATATCTATTTTTGAATGAAACTTTCTGATGATCTACCTTATTACTTTTAGGAAATTTTTTATCCCATTCTTTTACATAATTTTTTTCTACTTCCATAGTTTTTCTAACTCCTTTAATATTTGAATATGAATTTATTCCTCCAATGATGAACAGTAAAGCTGCACACAATACTATTTTTTTCATTTTTATCCCTCCTATTTTTATTTATATTATATATTATATTTAAATCTATAAATTAGATTTTATTATTTTAGCTGGTACACCTCCAACTATGACATTGTCAGGAACATCTTCTGTAACCACTGCTCCTGCTGCTACAATAGAATTTTTTCCTACTGTTACTCCAGGTAATATTGTTGCATTTGCACCAATCCACGCATTTTCTTTTATAAGAATAGGTGAAGCAATAATACCACGCCTTTTTTCAGGATCAATAGAATGATTTACCGAAAGTAGTTTTGCTCCTGGACCTATTAATACTTTATCTTCAATAGTTATTCCTCCTAAATCTGTAAACATAACTCCTATATTTATAAAAATATTTTTGCCAAATTTTATATGTTTTCCAAAATCTGTATAAAAAGGTAGCATTATTTCAACTGATTCATCTATTTTTTCTCCTATGATTTGTTCTATAATATTTATTCTATCTTTTAAAGAATGGATTTCATTATTCAATTTTAGAATATTTTTAGAATTTTCATATAGTATTTCATGTATTTCTTTATAAATTTCATCTTTAGGTAATATATATCTATCTTTTATTTCTTCTTCAAAAATATTTTTAAACTTCATTATTTTATTTCCTTCCTAACTAAATTAATAATTTATATTTTTAATACCTGTTTTCTATTCATTTTTTTCAAAAGTTACTTCAAAATCATTTTTATAATCTTCTAGCCATTTTCCTCCTTCCAATATATGACCTAATTTTACAAGTCCACTAGCATATGGTCCATTGTTATAAAAAATTGCTATATTACCCCAAGGAGCATACAATGATATATCTCCTGGTTTTCCTGCTGATGATTTTGGAGAGTCACTTATATCAAGATTGAATTTTTTTCCCAAATCACTTACTTTTTCTGCTCTTGCATAATCTGTCAATTTCATTTTTAAAGGAAGCATATTATAAAAATCTTTAGCTGCTTTTGTTTTTAAAAGCTCAACATTATAATTTTTTCCATTTACTTTCATTAATACTTTCATTTTTTCATTCACCTCATTTTTAATTATCTCAGATTTTTTTTCTTCGATTTTAATTTGGGCATTAGCTTTATTTTCACATGATAATATCAATATAATAACTTGTATTAATAAAAAAGATTTAATTTTCATTTAATTTCCTCCAAATTTTATATATACTTTATTTATTAATTTAATCTATTATATTATATTTATTTTTTTATAACAAATACATTAAAATTATACTTTTATATAATTTTTAGTTATAGTTATAAAATATTCAAATAATTTTATATTTTATTAAAATTTTAATTATTGACTTTTATTGACTTAAAGTATACTCTATATTGTATAAGATATATTATCATATAATAAAGTGAGGAAACTATATGGACATAAAAATTTTAAAATATTTCATAGCTGTTGCTGAAGAAAAAACTATTAGTAAAGCTGCTCAAAAACTTTATATCTCACAACCTGCTTTATCAAAACAACTTAAAGAACTAGAAAACGAGCTAGATTTACAACTATTTGAACGTGGAAGTAGAAATATAAAACTTACAGAAGACGGTGCTTTTTTATTAACTCAAGCTAATGAAATTGTAGAATTAATGGATAAAACTTTAAATAATTTAAATAAAAATAAGGAAGTTAATGGTGAAATATACATTGGTTCTGGAGAGACAAAAGGTGTTGAAACAATTATACCTACAATAAATAGGGTTTTAACTGATTATAAAAACGTAACTTTTGACTTTTATAGTGGAAACGCTAATGAAATTATGGAAAAAATTGAAAAAGGAGTTTTAGATTTTGGAATCGTAATAGAGCCTGTTTATAAAAAAGATTATAATCACATAAGGCTCCCATACAAAGAAACTTGGGGACTTCTTACAGCTAAAAATGGAATTTTTAAAGGAAATAAAGTTATTTCTCCAAAAGATATAATGAACATTCCCTTAATGGTATCAAAGCAGAGTTTTCATGATCAAATTCTTTCTAACTGGTTAGGAGAAAATTTATATAACTTAAATGTAGTTTCTACGTATAATCTTCTTTACAACGCTTCTATTTTAGTTAATAATAATATCGCCCACGCAATTTGTATTGAAAACATAATAAATACTGAAAATACTAATTTAAAATTTATTCCTTTTTCACCACATTTAAATTCTGAACTTAGTATTATATGGAAAAAAAATAAAAAATTGTCGCGTGCTGCTGAAAAATTTATACCTATATTAAAAACATTTATTTATACGTAAATAAAAGGAACTTTTTAAAAAGTTCCTTTTTCATTATAAAATATTCATTATATCTTCTACTATTTGCTCTTTATTCAATCTATTATTTTCAAAGAAAACATCATAAGGAATTTCATCAGTAAATTCCTTTTTTGCTCCTACATTTAAGACTTTTACATCTGAATTTCCATAAAAACTTGAGATTTTAGGACCAAATCCACCTTCTTTTTGCCCACTTTCCAATGTAACAACTAATTTATGATTTTCTTTTAGTTCATTTAAAAGTTTTTCATCTAGTCCCGTTATAAATCTAGGATTTATTAATGTTGAATTTATTCCATTTTTCTCTTTTAATAGTTCTTTTATTTCTTTTCCTAAATGATAAAATTCTCCAAGTCCTATTATTGCTACATCTTCTCCTTTTTCAATCACTTTAAATTTATTTAAATCTGAATAATTTTTATCAACCTCTATATCAGAGTATAACACTTCACCACCAGGTACTTTTATTATAACAGGATACTCACTTTGATCAATTCCCCAGTCCAACATTGCCAAATATTCTTCTTTTGTTGTAGGTGCTAAATATACTAAATTTGGGATATTTGAAACTAAAGGTATATCAAAATATCCTAGATGGGTTACATCATTCATACCTTTTAATGTTCCACCAAATACTAAGACAACAGCAGGGTTATTGTTAATAGCTAAATCATGTGATAATTGATCATAAGTTCTTTGTAAAAATGTACTAACAACTGCAAATACAGGTTTTGCTCCATTTTTAGCCATTCCAGATGAAAAAGCAACTGCGTGTTCTTCTGCTATTCCCACATCAACATATTGTTTTCTAAGATCATTTAATCCTTTTCTTTTTTCTTTAAAAAATCCTGCTGCCATTGGAACACCAGCATTAATAAATGCTATTGTGGAATCTTTTTTCATTTTTTCTATTAAAAAATCATGTGTAATTGTAGCAAAATTTTCTACATCTTGTGCTTCAGTTTTTGGTTTTCCTGTTTCAGGATCAAAGTTTCCATTATAATGCCAAGTTTCTCTATCTACTTCAGCGTAGTGTAATCCTTTCCCTTTTATAGTTTTTATATGCAAAACTACAGGATGATTTGTATCTTTTACACTTTCCAAAATTTCTATTAATTTTTTTATATCATGACCATCATCAACATATTTGTAATCTAATCCTAAAGATTTAAAATAGTTATTCGAGGATATTCCTTTTGTTTCTCTTAATTCTCTTAAATTTTTATATAATCCACCATGATTTTCTGCTATAGATTGATCGTTGTCATTTACTATTATAATCATATTAGTTCCTTGTTCAGATACGCTATTTAACCCTTCAAATGCCAATCCTCCACTTAACGAACCGTCTCCTATAAGTGCAATTATATTTTCTTTTGTTCCTTTTAAATCTCTTGCTTTTGCAAGTCCTGCAGCAACACTTATCGACGTTGAAGTGTGGCCTACTCTAAAAAAATCATGTTCACTTTCATCTTGATCTGTGTATCCATTAACTGTTCCAAATTTTTCATCATAAATAAATCCATCTTTTCTACCAGTTAATATTTTATGAGGATATGCCTGATGAGACACATCAAATATCATTTTATCCACAGGAGAATTAAACACATAATGTAATGCTATTGTCAATTCTACCACTCCAAAATTAGGTCCTACATGCCCTCCTTTTGGATATTTAGTTAATCTATTTAAAAGTGCTTTTCTAACTTCTTCAGCTAAATTTTCTAATTCCTCTCTATTTAATTTTCTCAAATCTTCTGGTTTGTTTATTTTTTCCAGTATCATTTTACTACCTCTCTCTCATTTATTTTTATTTTACATTATTTTATCATATGAAGTTAACTCCAGGTCAATACTTTTTTTAAAATTTTTATTTAATTAATTTTATATTATTAACTTTTAAATTTCATAACCTTACTTTTTTATATAATATTTTTAAGTATATTTTTCTTTCTATCGCATATCGCTATTGAAATAAATATTAATGATACTCCTACCATTACTCCTGAAAGAAGAAATGCAAGTTTATAAGATTTTGTAAAATCATATATAAATCCAATAATTGATATTGAAAGTGCAGAACCTACATTTGCTATGAAAGAAGTTATAGGAAAGACACTCATATATTTTTCTACCCCAAAAAAGTAACTTGTTAATAAAGAAATTGAAACAGCTGCTATACCATAGCAAGCTCCAAATAAAAATGCTCCTATTATTAAAAACATAAATTTATTTCCTAAAAATAATAATATAATTCCTGTTAAAATTGACAATATCAAAACAGAAGTTGCCCTTATTGGTCCTATTTTATCACTTAAAATTCCTACTAATAATTTTGAAATAATATTCCCCATCATTCCTGAAGACAGAATTATAGCCCCTATACTCTCACTATAACCTAAAGATACGGAATATCCAGAAAAATGTTGTGGAACACCTGTAAGAAAACAAATAAAAATACTAAAAAAAATCATATTAATAAGAGTAATTTTAGAGTAAAATATTTTTTCTTCTTTTTTATTATTTTTATTTTCTAAAATTTTTGTTGAGTTGTTTTCATACGAATCATCTTCATAGGGCTGTAAACCTTCTTCTATTGGATTTATTTTAAAAGGATATATGATAGCGGGTAAACATAACATGAATAAAATTATTGATTTTATAACATACCCGATCTGCCAGCCCCAAATTTCAATACATTTTGCTAATAATGGTGAAATAAAAACTCCTATTAACCCACTACATGAAAATACTATACTCATTGCAAGCCCATTTTTCTTTATAAACCATCTATTAATAATAATTGAAATAGGGACATTTGAATACATTGAAGTAGAAAAACCCCTTACAGCACCTAAAATATAAAATAGTGAAACACTTTTAACCATTCCCATCATTGCAGTAGAAATTGTTGACATTATTACTCCTACTATAAGTATTTTTTTATATGATATTATTTTAACCATTTTAGGTATTAATAGAGATGAAAAAGCCATAACTAATGTGAAAATCGTCATATGAAACGAAAAAACTCCTTTTAAAATGTTTAAATTTTTTGAAACAGGATTATAAAAAACTCCAGACGTATTAAATGAAATACCTATTGCAGCCCCAGCTAGCCCACAACATATAATAACTATATTCCAATGTTTTTCCTTATTATTAATCTTTTCAATTATTTTTTCTAATTTCATTTATTTCCCCTATCTATTTTTTAAACTTTTATTTTCTAAAGCAAATCACAGATTTCTATGATACTATTTACGAATAAAAGGATTAATACAATTTCTAACAACCTTGAATTAATCCTTTTTTATATTTTTAAATATCTTTTTATATTAATTTCTGACTAATTTTATATTTTTTTATCATATTCTAACATATCCATAGCTATTTCTGACGTTGTAATTAATTCATTGTAAAACTTTTTTCTGGCAGCCTTTACCATTACTTCCAGTTTATATTTACCAATAGAAACTAGTATTCTATGTTTAGTATTAAATATATCTTCTATACTAGTTGAAATTAATTTTTTATTTAAATCGATATCGGCAATATCACCATTTTTATCTAGTACATAACCATATATACTTCCTATACAATTTTTAATTTCACTTTTGTCTTTTTCTGTTAAATAAGGTTCTACACTTTTTTTGAACATAGGAAGATTAGAATTTCCACTTATTCCACTTAATATTATATCCATTTTTTTAGTTAACTCTAAAGCTTCTTTTACCACAGGTTCTTCTAATAAAAGTCTTTTTAATTCACTATTCCCAACATATATAGGTGCCATAAAATATTTATAACTTCCCCTATAAGTAGATGCCATCATAGATATAAGTTTTCTTGAATCTATTTCAGGATTTATGAGACCTGAATATCCTGTAAGTTCTACTACTTTAATAGGGTATCTTGTTGACGGCTTTAAATGACTAATTACACTATGTGCCATTTTACCCCATGTTACACCTATAACACTATTGTGCTTTAATAAAGAACTAAAATATTCTGCTCCTGTTTTTCCTATTGAATTAATTCCCTCAATATAACCTAAATACTGATTATTTATAATCAAAACTTCATTCAATTCAAATCTATTTTTTAATTCTTCTTCTAAAAGTTTATTTCTTTCATTAGAATAATTTATTTTTATTTCTACTATTTGTTCATTTAAAGCATCTTGTAAAAGTTTTGCTACTTTAAACCTATTAGTATCAAAATAATTAGCAATTTCAGTTTGTGTTTTTCCCTCTTTATAATACATTTCGGCTATTTGAGTTAATAATTCATAACGTTCTTTACTATCTATATTGTCCATTTCCATATTATTTTCTGCCTTTCAGTAATTTATTCCCTATGAAATCTAAAGCCTGTGGCTTGTTTTGTTGCCATTACAGTTACATCAGATATTTGAACATGTTTAGGTTGATTTGCAACATAAAGAGTAACATCTGCTATATCTTCTGCTTTCAATGCTTCTATGCCATTATAAACATTTTCTGCTCTTTCTTTATTCCCATGAAATCTAACTTCACTAAAATCTGTTTTTACTATGCCAGGCTGTATAGTAGATACTTTTATATTTTTATCTATCGTGTCTATTCTAATTCCATCACTTAAATATCTAACTGCTGCTTTTGTTGCACAATAAACAGCAGCTCCTCCGTAAGAATAAATTCCTGCTGTTGAGCCTATATTTATTATATGCCCTGTATCATTTTGTACCATATTAGGGATAACTTCACGACTTACATATAAAAGTCCTTTTATGTTAGTATCTATCATTATTTCAATATCCATTATATTATAATCTTGAAATTTATCAAGACCAAGCGCTAAACCTGCATTATTTACAAGAATGTCAATTTTTTTTACTTCTTTTAATATAGTATCTACAATTTTTTTTACTTCATCATATTTTGTAACATCCAATTGATAAATATGTACATTTACTCCGTATCTTCTCTCAATATCTGATTTTATTTCAATTAATTTTTCTTTTCTTCTAGCACATAATATTAAATCATCTCCATTTTTCCCAAAAGAATATGCTATTGATTTTCCTATTCCACTTGAAGCTCCGGTTATAAATATATTTCTTGACATATATTCTCATCTCCTTTTTAATTAAACTTATACTTAATATTATTCTACCTTATTTTCTGTAATAATTCAAATATAAAAAACAACTATCTCAAAAATGATATAATAAATTTAATATATAAATTTGTAATTACTATATAAAAAATTAAATTATTGAAATAGTTGTAATCTATATTTGAAGTTATTTTATTATATTGCACCAACAACTTTGTGAGGTACATAAACTTCTTCAAGGTAATTTATATCTTCTTCTGATAATTTTAAATTTAAAGCTGAAACAGCTGTTTCTAAATGTGAAAATTTAGTTGCTCCAATTATTGGAGAAACAACTTGATCCTTTTTAAATAGCCACGAAAGAGCCACTTCTGCCCTTTGAACATTATATTTTTCTGCTATTTCCTTTACTCTTTCTATTACTATTTTATCCTGTTCTAAAGAACCATCATATTTCATTCTAGCTATTTCGTCAGTATTTCCTCTTAAAGTAGTTTCTGTTAAATCTCTAGTAAGTCTCCCACCAGCTAGTGGGCTGTAAGGAGTCAAAGCTATTTTCTGATCTTTACATAATGGAATCATTTCTCTTTCTTCTTCTCTATATAATAAATTATAGTGATTTTGCATAGAAACAAACTTAGTCCAACCATTTTTTTCAGCAATAAATTGAGCTTTTTGGAACTGCCATGCAAACATAGCTGAAGCTCCTATATATCTTGCTTTTCCAGATTTAACTACATCATTAAGAGCAGACATTGTTTCTTCAATAGGAGTATTATAATCCCAACGATGAGTTATATATAAATCTATAAAATCTGTTTCTAGCCTATTCAAACTATTATCTATTTCATTCATAATATGTTTTCTTGATAACCCACTTGAATTAGCTCTATCCTTTTTCATTGTATTAAAAACTTTAGTGGCAATTACTATTTCATCCCTTTGAGCAAAGTCTTTCAATGCTTTTCCTAGTATTTTTTCACTTTCTCCCAATGAGTAAGAATTAGCCGTATCAAAAAAATTAATTCCTAATTCTAGTGCTTTTTTTATAATTTCACGACTTTCATTTTCATTTAATACCCATTTATGAATCCATTTATCAGGATCTCCAAAACCCATAGCTCCTAAGCAAATTCTAGATACGTCCATTCCTGTGTTTCCAAATTTTACATATTCCATAGTTATCCCTCTTTTCATATTATAAATATCATTCCGCTATTAATTATAACATATAGAGTTAACTCTAAGTGAAGTTTTTTTTAAATATTTTATATTTTTTTTAGCTCCATAGAAAATAATTTTCCATTTTCAACATAATGATCTGCATTATCTTTCAAATGTTTTATTTCTTCCTCTGACAATTTTCTAACTATTTTTGCAGGGCTTCCTAGTATTAAAACTCCATCTTCTGTCGGAATAGAATGTGTGACAAGTGAATTAGCACCAATCATACAATTTTTTCCAATTTTTGTTCTATTTAACACTGTGCTACCCATTCCTACTATTGTATTATCTCCAACTGAACAACTATGTATTATTACATTATGCCCAACTGTAACATTTTCTCCTATTACACATGGAATCCCAAGATCTGTATGTACTGTCACATTATCTTGAATATTACTATTTTTTCCAATTATAATTTTTTCAATATCACCTCTTAAAACTGCCCCAAACCATATATTTACACCGTCAGATAATTCTACATCCCCTATTACATCTGCACTTTCTGCTATATAAACTTTACCATTGATTTTTGGCTCTTTATCCC